>JBGUUF010000404.1:0-5191 GCA_045133435.1 Acutalibacteraceae bacterium | reverse complement strand
TCGGCACACAGAAAATTTCGGATTCCTGCGTGACGCACATACAGGAGAGATCATCTCCATGGCGCCGAACTACGACAATAACATCGCGCTCATATCGCGCGGATACCCGAATAGCTCCAACCGTGAGCACGACGGAATCGTCGGCTTTTTCCGTGATTTTGTCCAAAGCAATCCCACAGCACGGTCTATGCTGCAAGATTTGCAACTGCCGGAAATTACGGATGAAATGATAGATGAATGCTTTGCCGGAATCCCTATTGAGATAAACCGCAACTTCGTAAAGGCATTTATTCTAAACGGACAATGCGTTGTTCGGGAAATTATTTCGGAAGAACCTTCCGAGGATGAAACGGAACAGGATTCCTTTGATTTGACGCTGTAAAAAGAGTAAAAAATATTTTTTATCAAGACGCTGCTGAAATGCGGCGTCTTTTTATTTGGAGGAATACAATGACACAATATATTTATCCGCAGAATCTCCGTGCAAAGGCAAACCTTTGGCTTTGGAATCTGCGGGATTTTTTGATTATGGGCATTGCCGCACTGCTATCGGTTGTGATTTTGGTGCAGACACACATTTTCCTGCCCGCGGCGGCGACCTTGCTCTATGCCTTTCTTAGCATTCGTTTAGATGATACCACCATCATCGACTATCTGAGATATGCTGTCAAGTTTTTTATCAGCACACAGCAATACTTTGAATGGAGGTGAATTGCTTGGCAAAAAAACAACAGAAAAAGAAAAAAGGACGCTCGGTTCAGCAGCTCATCGGCATTAAAACCTTCACTAAACACGGAATCAGGGTTGGCAAAGATGAGCTGCTTTTTTATGCAATCACACCGACCAATATTTCGGTACTTTCCGCAACGAATATTGAGGCGAAAATCCGAAACATGATGGTGCTGCTTTCGGCAATGCCGGACATTGAGGTTAGCTGTACCGATTCATCGGAATGCTTCGATGACAACAAGCTCTATCTGAAGGAACGACTTGAAGATGAGCCGAATCCCAATATCCGCAAGCTGATTAAGAAGGACATGGATTTTCTCGACAGTGTTCAGACCGATATCTCCACTGCGCGTCAGTTTATGCTTGTAGCACGAATCAAGGGCGGCAAGTCTGATAAGCAAAAGTCTTCGGCTGACATTGAGCGTAAGCTCCGCGAGGAAGGATTCGACTTCCGCCATCTGAAAAAGCCGGACATCAAGCGTATGCTCGCCATCTACTTCGACGCAAGCTTATACGGTGAGCAGATGCCCGATGTCGACGGCGAACAATTCTTGGAGGTGAATGGCGGCAGTGAAGATTAAAATTATCCTCTGTGTCTGTCTTGCTGTTTGTCTGACAGCACTCGGCGTTTCGGGTTTTATGCTTTACAACGATTACGCTCAACGGCAAAACGATCAGAACGCTTTTGAACAGCTGGATGAAGTGACCAGAGCTACAAATGATGAAGCTGTTCCCGATGAAACAACTTTGCCCACTACCACTGAAAGCACTACGTTTGACGCAGATACGGCGGCAAAGGTTGACGAACAGGAGTTTGTACACCTTGCCGGAGATACTTACCGGAACCACGTCCATGATTTCAAATCACTGCGTGAAATCAACAGCGAGTGCATTGGATGGCTTTCCATATACGGAACCACCATTGATTACCCTGTTATGCATACGCCGAACAATCCCGAGAAATATCTCAATTTGAATTTTTACGGCGAATACAGCGTTTCAGGCGTTCCGTTTCTTGACGCAGGTTGTAAATTAAACGGCGACAACATGATTATATACGGTCATGATATGAACGCCGGAACCATGTTTGCTCCGTTGCTGAATTATACCGGCAAGAGCTTTGCACAGCAGCATTCGGTGATTCAGCTTGAAACAGAACAGGGTGTTAAAAAGTACAGTGTATACGCTGTTGCTAAAGTCAAGAGCAATGATATGTTCTATAATCTCAAAAATGCACCAAACAAGGCATTTTTTGAACAAAAGGTAAAGAACATCTCGCAGAGAGCCTTGTACACCATCGGCAGTCAACCCAAGTACGGGCAAAAGCTCATTACGCTTTCAACCTGTACAAACGACGGTCAGGATAACCGTCTGATTGTGATTGCCGTACAAAAATAAATAACTAAACCATTATATCAGTCGTTTTGCGAATGCTTAACGGCTGATTTCTGTTGTATGACTTCTTGCGCATTCTGCTTCGCAAAACGGCGCAAGGAGGAATTATGGCAAAGGTTGCCAAAAAGGAATTAGGCAATGCCGGCGGTGAAAAATATTGGCGGTGGTACGGCTTCCCGTCCAGAGTAGAGTGGTGCTGCGTTTTCGTATCTTGGTGCGCTAATCAATGCGGATATCTTGATTCGGGTTTAGTGCCTCAATATTCCGTTGTCGATGACGGCGCAGATTGGTTCAGATCAAAGAATCAATGGCTGCCCGGTTCGGCGACGCCGAAGCCGGGAAATATTATTTTCTTTGATTGGGAATACGACGGCTTGGATGGTAACGGTGACCACACCGGTATTGTTGAGAAGGTGGAGAACGGCATTGTTTATACCATTGAAGGTAACAGCGGAGACGCGGTTCGCCAAAAACAATACGCTGTCGGCCACAGGGAGATTTTAGGCTACGGTCAATTCAAACAGCCCGAAAAACCTGTTTCGGGAGACGCTGCAACACAGGTATGGACTTACCTGAAGGGATATGGTTACTCAGACAGCGTTGCCGCCGGTATCATTGGCAATATGATGCGCGAGTGCGGCGGAGATACGCTTGATTTAGATTGGGATATCGTTGGACATTTTAACGGCGATGAATTCTACGGCTTGTGTCAGTGGTGCCTAGAATATACGCCGTCCGGATTCAAGGGTTCTTCCATCAAACAACAATGCGATTATCTGCACAGTACCATTCAATCTGCGTTTGCTACTTACGGAGGAAATTATAACGGTATAACCTATACCGAATTTTTGAAATCTGATACGCGCACGGCAGCGATAGCGTTTGAGCGTGTGTATGAGCGCTGCGGCGATTACGCATTTGAAGATTCCCGCAGAGCCGACAACGCTGAAGCTGCCTATAACAAATTTCATAAATAGAAGGTGAAAGACATGAACATTAATATTGAACTTCAAAGGAAACCTGAAGATTACAGATTGGACAATTGCGTGATAGATGTGGTTGAAGAAATACCGCACGAATCGTTTGAAACTGTTCAAAACTATCCGACAGCCCGTTATGGCGCGATTACCAATAGTCTCCACAGGCTCCCGGAGGACACCAAGAATGAACGTCACTGTATTCTGCTGTTGGACGCGGATGGAAACGACGGCTTTCTTGTCAATCCGCATGGTGCGGACTATGCAAGATATTCAGCGTTCGTTCCAAACGCTAGGCAGATACTGCAGCTGCAATCTCCCAGCCTTGAAGAATTCGCAGGCAGAATGTGCCGTATGGTTGAAAAATTCACGGCACAGGCGCTTCAAAAACAGGAAAACGGTACCTATACGCTTGACTTGGATGAGGTAGACAGTGCGTGTGACTGCGAATTATTTGACCGCACATTGTTCACCGAGATGATTGCCGAGCGCAGTGAGTTCTTCGATGTAGAGGAAAACAATGGCGATTTGATACTTGAAATTAATCCCGAATTTCGCAAAGCCGCAGCAGTCAGGCATTTAAGCCAAGGAGAGTTGGATGTCATTTGCGCAAAGCATTCCCTGTGGCTCAATGACGCGGGCGGCGAACAGGCTGATTTGTCAAACTGTGTACTGCGCGGACTTTTCCTCTGTGGAAGGGATTTGTCGCATAGTATCTGTAACCGTACTGTTTTTGATGATTGCAATTTGCATTCAGCCGATTTCAGTAACGCTGTGTTGGTTGGGACTGGCTTTGAAAATTGTGATATGCATGATATCTATGCCAAAGGCGCCAATCTTACAAACGCTTCTCTTACTGGTTGCAATCTGTCCGGCACAACATCGGTTGAATGTATCCTGACAAATGCAGCGGTCAAGGAATGTAATCTGGATACGGTGTATTTCTCGGATTGTAAGGGAGAGCCTGAAGTGTTTTCGGATGACGAAGCCGAAGGGCTTTCGCCGATACTGTAAAATTATACGGAAAGGAAGGAACCTCTATGTATTTTGAAATAGCAGATAAAGAATACAATGGATATGAATATCAACAGGTAACGAAAAAAGATTTCATCGATGTAATAGAGGCTGTCTGTCGGTTTAGCGAACTCAGATGGTTTGTTTTGGATATGTATGACACAACAAATATTATTAGCAAACTGGCGTATATTTGTCAGCACAACGGTATCTATTCGTTCAATTTTGATGAAATCGAACCGTTTACAGAAATGAACGAGGAATATCTGCCACTGTTGGTAGAACTCCTCAAGGAGCATCCGTATGTGGGACACATTACCGAATCAGATAATCGGTACACAATTGAGATAAAGTATTCATATGTCAAAGAGTGCAAAGATGAAAAACTTGTGCACCTTTCAAACGAAGAAGTAACCAGAATAATCAACAAACACAACGAAGCTATGAAAGATGGCGAAGAATTTCGAGCCGACTTTTCAAACTGTTTGATTGAGAATTTTGATTTCAGCAATTACGATATCCGCGAGATGAATTTCAATGGAGCGACTTTGCGGTTCTGCTCGTTCGTGTCATCAGAAATCAGAAAGATAGATTTTCGCAATGCTACTTTCTACAGATGTAAATTAACAGAGAGTAATATCGGAAACTGCTCTTTCAATGAAGCCGCGTTTTATAATTGTGAAATGTCTTCTTCTGATTACATCTGCTGCAATTTTTCAAAGGCTTCTTTTAATTTCAGTCCCTGTTTTGGCTCGAAATTTATGGATTGTAAACTATCTGAAATTGCAGAAGATTACTCATATATTGATAATAACAACATTCTTTTCATTTTTGACAGCAGCAAATTTAAAGACCTGTCTCCGTTTATTGGAATTGGAGATGATGAAGATTGTTAAGTAGAGAAGATAAACTAAAACGCATCGCCCGTTATTGCGTGACGAGCGGAACACAGAATACAACCGACGGCAAATGGAGTGTCAGCTATGATGAACTGAGTCATCACTTCGGCGTTGACAAAACTGACATCAACGGCAACGCACAGCTTCTTGCAGATATGCTGAATCAGCAAGAGGAAA
>JBGUUF010000403.1:0-7171 GCA_045133435.1 Acutalibacteraceae bacterium | reverse complement strand
CTCGTAGATACCGAAACAGGCGTAAACTACCTTGTATGGAAATCCGGTTATGCAGGTGGTATTACTCCGCTGATGGATTCCGAAGGGAAAGTAATCGTCACGAAAGAATAACTTCTGATTAATATGATAATGATTTATATCTATATAAAACCCCGCCTGCTCACGAAAGTGAACAGGCGGGTAAATTTTATGCCGTAATCGGAATATTCTCTGTTTCCTCCATACCAAGGAAAAATTGGCGGATATTCATATTCAACTCGATATTCAATTCATAGTTACAGTAAACGTCAACTGATATCGAATTGACAATCATCTTTTTAGCCGGAGATTTTCTTACATTTGATAATTAAGGCAACAGTGGGTTGCTTGTGTTTTATTACGGTTTGTGTTAGTATTGGTAACAGGGAGGTGTTTTTATGAACACAAAGGACGTTATCTATGAACTGAGGACAAGGAACGGGATGTCGCAGGATGAGCTTGCGGAAAAGATTTTTGTGACACGGCAGGCGGTGTCGCGCTGGGAAAACGGCGATACCGTGCCGAACACCGAAACGTTGAAGCTGCTTTCAAATCTTTTCAATGTTTCGATCAACACGCTGCTTGGTTCGCCGCGTCGGCTGATCTGTCAGTGCTGCGGTATGCCGCTTGACGATACGATTATCGGCACGGATAAGGACGGCGCACTGAACGAAGACTACTGTAAATGGTGCTACGCGGACGGACAGTACACCTACAGCGATATGGACGAGCTGATCGACGTCTGCGTAAAGAATATGGTGAGCGAACAGTTCACCGAGGAGCAGGCGCGCGCCTATTTGAAGCAAACGCTGCCGCAGCTCGATTATTGGAAGCGCTATGAACAGCTTAGCGACAACGGAGAGTTTGAGCAGTTCAAGCAACAGCTGATCGACGAAATCAACGCTCTGCACATCGAGGGACTGCCGAAGGTAGAGCGCCTGAACGCGCTTGTCGGAAGCTTCGTCAATCTCGCCTATCCCCTGCCGAGCGGTGTCAGCGCTAAGTTCCTCGACGACAATACGACTTATCTCGGTAATCAGCTTGAATCCCGGTTCGGCGGCGAACGCTGCTTCGGCGTTTTAGCTAATATGGATTTTATTCTGGTAAGCACCTATGAGGCAGAAGGTAAAAATCCGGAATTGGTGCTGTATAAAAAGAGATAAGCTTTTTTGCGGCAATAAAACAACCCATTGGCAGGCTGATACTTGCAATCATTTAGAAATTATGGTAGACTATACATAGTAAAGAGGTGATTGCGGTGATAGCAAACAATATCCGTTTTCTCAGAAAACAAGAGAATCTCAGTCAGGAGAAATTTGCCGAGCGTTTCGGCGTCTCGCGCCAATCCGTAGCGAAGTGGGAAAGCGGAGAGAGTGTTCCGGATGTATTGAAATGCCGTGAAATAGCGGAGTATTATACTCTTTCAATCGACGTACTTGTATCCGTGCCGCTCGACGGTTTGAATGCGAACGAAAATACTGCTGACGGAAAGTATATTTTCGGTATGACAGAGGTTACGCAGGACGGACAAGTCAAAATCCCGGAATATGCCCGCGAGGTGTTTGATATTCACACGGGAGACAGACTAATGGTGATGGGAGATACTTCAAGGGGCGGCATCGCGCTGGCTAAAATCTCTTTAGGTGATATGAAAACAGAATAAATATATGCGGTGCTGCCTTTATTGTTTCAACCGCATATTCAGCGTCGTCCTCAGGGACGGCGCTTTTTTGCTACGATTTTTAACACACTTGGTTAATCCCGGTTGGTAGAAAGCAGCGTACTGTAATGTTATACTATACATAACAAATCACGGCATTATCATACTTTGGGAGAATCGATATGGAAGCCATCAAAACAGAAAAGCTGGTAAAGAAATATAAGGACAAAACAGCGGTGAAGGGATTGGAGCTTACCGTTTATCAGGGCGAGCTGTACGGTCTGCTCGGCGTCAACGGAGCGGGCAAATCCACTACAATCAAAATGTTGTCCTGCCTGACACAGCCTACTTCGGGAGAAGCATGGGTGATGGGGCGCAGCATAAAGAATGAAGCGGAACAAGTCAAGGCGATCATGAATGTTTCTCCGCAAGAAACCGCCGTTGCCGCTAAGCTGAGTGTGCGCGAAAATCTCGAATTCATCGCCCGCATCTATGGCTGCAACAAGAAAGAATCCAAGGAAAAAGCCCGGAAGATGATCGAGGATTTCTCAATGGAAGAAATAGCTAAATGCCGTGCTGCGACCTTATCCGGCGGCTGGCAGCGCAGGCTGAGTATCGCAATGGCTCTCATCACTCAACCGGATGTTCTTTTTTTGGATGAGCCGACCTTAGGTCTTGATGTTCTGGCTCGCCGTGAGCTTTGGAAATCTATCGAAGAATTAAAAGGTAAAATGACAATAATCCTGACGACCCATTATTTGGAGGAAGCAGAGAGCCTTTGCGACCGTATCGGTATCATGGCGCGCGGAGCGCTGTGTGCCGAGGGTACCGCAGAGGAGTTGAAGACAAAAGCCAATACAAATGATTTTGAAGAAGCGTTTATTACGATAGCAGGAGAGAACACAAAATGAGAACCATAACCTTTGCTTCACGCAATACAAAAGAGATCACCCGCGATATTCTGACCTTGATTTTCGGTATCGCGTTTCCCCTCATACTCCTGTTATTGCTGTCGGCAATCAACAAAGCCATCCCCCGGGGATACGGTCCGACAAATTTTCAGATTCAATACTTAGCGCCCGGTATCACAGTATTCGGTCTCAGCTTTTTATCCTTGTTCTCTTCCATGCTGATTGCGAAAGACAGAACAACCGGCTTTGTCCTAAGACTGTTCACTTCGCCGCTGCGCCCCTCTGAATTTATTCTCGGTTATACTATGCCGATGATACCGATTGCGCTGACTCAATCAACCGTATGCTATCTGTGCGCGCTTTTTCTCGGTTTACCGTTTTCGGCGAATCTGTTAGCCGCTGTTGCGGTGAATATCCCGATTGCAATCGTATTCATCGCGTTGGGTCTGATGTTCGGCTCCGTGCTGAACGAGAAGGCGGTCGGCGGTATATGCGGCGCTCTGCTGACGAACCTTTCCGCATGGTTCTCCAACATCTGGTTTGATACCTCAATGGTGGGCGGCGCTTTTGAGACCGTATCGAATATCCTTCCCTTCTCGCATGCGGTAAAAGCGGCTCAGGCGGCAGCGGCAGGTGATTTTGGCGCGATCTTCCCTGAGCTGTGGTGGGTCGTTGCCTACGCGGTAGTGCTGACCGCTGCCGCAGTAGCGGTATTTGCCGTTAAACTTAAGAAAAACTAATGTAATGATTCCGCCGGATAAGCTTCTATTCGGCGGAATCAATTGTTTTATGGCAGAAATAAATAAATTACCCTCTTGACGGGCTAATGACCATTAGTTATAATGAGGCTAACGGTTATTAGTCTTTTTCTTTGGAGGATATTATGACGACAAGAGATAAAATACTGAACGAAACGCTGACGCTCTTTTCAGAGAACGGTTTTGACGGAACGAGCGTGGAGCAGATCGCCGAAAAGGTCGGCATTAAAGCGCCGTCGCTCTACAATCACTTTAAGGGCAAGGAGGATATTCTGAACGCGCTGATCGACACGGCAGAGGCGCGTTATGAAGAGAGCTTCGGCTCTGAGAAGCATTTCGGCAAGTTGCCGCACAGCCGGGATGAATTTATTGCAATCGCTATGAAAAAGGTGGAGTTTACCGTTTTTGACCCGATAATCGGGAAAATCCGAAAATTCCTTGTTCATGAGCAGTTCAGAAGCGCGCGCTTTGCCGAAATCACCACACGCCACCAAGTCGGCGGTGTTCAAAAGATGTACGCCAAAATCATTGAAGATATGATGAACGAGGGCTTGTTCAAGCAGGACGACCCGTCGCTTCTCGCCATGGAGCTGACCTCGCCTGTTGTGGTGATGATTGCAAAAGCCGACAGACAGCCGCAGTACCGGCAGAAGGTTATGCAGGACATAGAAAAGCACCTGCGGCATTTTTGCGATGTGTATATGATAGGGTGAGAAAATGGAGATCAGAACCAATACATTGACGCCGGAATTGTTTTTAGAGTTATACGCTTCTGTCGGCTGGGAACCCCCTTGTATCGAGCAAGTCCAAACCGCTCTCTCCCATACGCTTTCGACCTTTACTGCGTATGATAACGAAGCACCTGTCGGGATGGTACGGCTGATCGGTGACGACGGAATGTCGTTCTATATCAAAGATTTTGCCGTGATACCCGAATATCAGTCAAAGGGCGTCGGCACGTTGCTTTTGAACGCTTTGGAAAGGTATATCAAAGACAATCTCAAACCCGAATGGGCAGTCAGCTTAGAGCTGATCAGCTCCAAAGAAGCGATTCGCTTTTATAGTAAATACGGCTTCGAGGAACGTCCCTGCGAGTGGGACGGACCGGGAATGTTTAAGATGATAAGAAACTGAATAACCGGAGGAAACAAAATGAAAATATTAGTATTGAACGGAAGCCCCAAGAAAGATAAAAGCGACACCATACACATCACACGCGCCTTTGTGGAGGGTATGAATGAGGTGTCGCAAAATGAAGTACATATTCTCCATGCAGTTGAAACGCACATTGAGTACTGCACAGGCTGCTTTGCCTGTATGCTGGGCGGCGGCGAGTGTATCCATCACGACGATATGCGCGGAATATTAGAGGAGATCCTCAACAGCGATGTGCTGATATGGAGCTATCCGCTGTATTGCTACGGTATGCCTGCGCCGCTGAAAGCATTGCTCGACCGCACGCTGCCGCTGTCAAGTATGACGATGCAGAAGGTCGGCGACCGCTATGAGCATGTCGGTCAGGCGGATTTTTCTCACCTGAAATATGTGATGATCTGCGGCTGCGGTTTCCCGAACAGCAAGCACAACTTTGAACCTGCCGTAATGCAGTTCGAGCGGTGTTTTCCGAACGGGCACACGATGATCACCGTCCCCGAAAGCCCGATGTTCAACGCGCCCGAAGCGGCTGCCGTCACCGAGCCGCGCCTCAACCTCATCCGCAAAGCAGGCAGAGAGTACGCCGGGAGCGGAACGATCGGCGAGGATTTATTAAAAGAGATCACCTCCCCGATGATCCCCGAGGAACAGTACGCGCAAATCGTCAATGGAACAGTCAACTAAAGCAAAGCTGACGGTTGTAACAGACAATTGGAGAATCGGAAGTTGTAAGGCAGTTGGGATAAGCGGGATGTATATTGTCAAAGCAGAAGCAAATCATGCAGAAAAAATCGTGGATATGTCTGTCAGAGCTTTTGAAACAGATGTAAATGTCGGCGGAGCAAAAGGTGATTGTCCGCCCGGATTTGATTCGGTAGAATGGCATAAACAAATGGCACGCGAGGGACATTTGTATCGGGCAATGATAGAAAACGATTTGGTCGGAGCAGCCGTTATTTTCCCGGATGAAACCAAAAACAGCGTGTACATTGGCAGAATATTTATTGACAGCATCTATCATAGAAAAGGCTACGGAATTCGTTTGATGGAATGCATAGAAAAGAACTTCCCGTGCGCTGCCGAGTTTGATCTGGATACCCCAAGCCGGAATGAACGGACAAATGCTTTTTACAAAAGATTAGGCTATCGTATCATAAAGATTGAGGACGGATTCGTCTTTTACCGGAAAAAGAACAGAAAAAGCGTACAGATGCAAAGATAGGTTTGGATAACCGGATAAAAAACACCTGTATTTGTGAATGACACGCTTCGTATCACCGATGTGACAGAGCGATTCTTTACATTTTTTACTCTGTCTGTTACTTTCAAAGTGCAAACAATCGAAAGGACAGATGAAAATGAAAGCGAAAAGAGTTTTATTAACCGGAGTCGGCTTGCTTACCGCGTTTGTATTATGGACGATTCTGATTATGAGCGTTGATGTTCAAAATGTCGGACAGCAAGGAACGGCGGTCGGCTTTGCGGCGTTTAACACTTGGTTTCACCGGCTTACAGGTGTTCATATGCGGCTCTATGTCATAACGGATTGGCTTGGACTTGTGCCGGTCGCGGTCTGTATGGGCTTTGGTGTTTTAGGACTTACTCAGCTGATACGCCGCAGGAGCTTGTTCAAGGTCGATCCCGATATTATTATTTTGGGTATTTACTATATTATTGTCATCGCGGCTTATCTAATCTTTGAAATGATCCCGATCAATTACAGACCGGTTCTGATAGACGGGTTTTTAGAAGTATCCTATCCGTCCTCGACAACGCTTCTGGTGCTGTCGGTCATGCCGACATTGGTGCTGCAGGTCAAGCGCAGATGTCAGAGCAAGGCAAGCAGGCTTACTGTATATGTCTTTGCGGTATTGTTCGCGGCGTTTATGGTGATCGGCAGGCTGATATCGGGCGTTCATTGGGCGACAGATATCATCGGCTCGATTTTGCTGAGCATTGGATTGTTTAAACTTTATTATGCCGCTGTATTGTACACGGATATGAGGAAAGAAAATGGAATTCAACGAAAAATTGCAGGAGCTTAGGAAAAGCAAGGGGCTGACGCAGGAGGAGCTTGCAAAGGAGCTTTATGTGTCACGGACAGCGATTTCAAAATGGGAGTCGGGACGCGGCTATCCCAATATCGACTCCCTGAAAGAGATATCGCGTTATTTCTCCGTTTCGATTGACGAGCTGATCTGCCCCGATGAAATTATCACCGCGGCGGAAACCGAAAAGCATGAAACGATAAAAAAATACACTGCACTGATATGCGGCCTGCTCGATATCCTGACCGTGCTGTTGCTGTTCCTGCCTGTGTTCGGCAACGGCGAAAATGAGGCGGCAGTGACGCTGTTCGGCATCTCAAATATCAGCCTTTGGATAATAATTGTTTATGCCGCTGTGATCGGTATAACGGTAATAAACGGAATCTGCGCTGTCGTTGTCAGTCACCTTGACAGACCGTTATGGAACAGACACCGATTGATAACAGGCGTGGTGTTATCGGTAATCACGGTATTTTTGTTTATAGTCACACGCCAGCCGTATGCCGGAATCATGTGTTTTACAATACTGATAGTGAAAGGAATTTTGATGATATATGACAGAACAACAGGAAAATAATCAACCGGGTTTTTTGGATTTATTGTTAGAGGCGCATGTCGGTT
>JBGUUF010000402.1:0-4648 GCA_045133435.1 Acutalibacteraceae bacterium | reverse complement strand
ACGTCCGCCTGTATCAACCAGCTTCTGCTTGCCCGTAAAAAACGGATGACACTTCGAACAAATTTCAACACGGATGTTCTTCTTTGTAGAACGTGTGTGAATGACATTGCCGCAAGCACATGTAATGGTTGTATCCTCGTATGTGGGATGCATATTCTCCTGCATAGTCTGTCACCTCTTTCAACAGCGTAGGGCAATCTTGTAATTGCCACACAATTAGTTTACCAATCAATATTACCACATGCCAACGCAAAAATCAAGTGTTATTTTGAATTATTTTTTAATATTTTTAAATAATTGACAAAAATGCATCTGCAAAATACAATCCACGCACCTTGCAGACGCATTATAATTTTATTGTAACGTCAACCATAAAGCCAAGCGAACAGGAATATTGTCGCTCTCAACACCGACACCACCATAAAAACTGCCGTCGCTATCAATATACAAAGAAAGACTGCCATCGCTGTCAACATACATCGCTATATCACCACGCTCGCCAGATGTTCGCATCCACCAAAAATCAGACCTGTCTTTAGAATCACAACTTTGCTTGTGCGCGTGATCTGTTGTATATGCTATACTGCTCTCATCTGTTGGAAAATACTTCTGGACCTCCTCCAAGCTCAAAGCAAACACCTTATCTTGTGTATCATTTACAACTTTTGTCCCATTATTAGTGGTATTTCGATTGGTCACTGTTGCTATTTTGCTTTGTTCTTCGCTGTTAAATGCTATTTGGATAAAATCATTATTCATCCACTTGCGTAATGAGCAGGTTTCCCATGTCACATCTGCACGTTCCTCGTTATATCTCACATAATCCAACAGCTTGTCAGTCAGCAGCAGCACCTTATCTTTCTGCACCTCTAACACTCGCCACTCTATCGGCAACACTTCGCCGTTTGTGCCTTGCGGATAGAGACCAAACTTCACAATATTTCCGATTTGCAACGCGGTGTTAAATTCAAACATAGTTTTATAAGCCCCCTCCCCTCATTATGAAATAATTATATCTTATTTTTAAGAGCATTACAATAGTTTTACTCACTCGTTCTGCTAAAAAATAAGTCTGCAAAGCACGATTTCACGCACCTTGCAGACCTACTAAATTTTATTTATTATTAAAAAAATTACTGATAAAGCGGATATGCTTCGAGCAGTTCTGTAACACCTGCGCGGATCGCATCTGCGCTGCCCTCGAAATCCGTGATCGCGAGGGAGATGTACTCTGCGATCTTCTTCATATCCTTCTCAACAAGTCCGCGTGTTGTGACAGCGGGTGTGCCGAGACGAAGACCGCTTGTGATGAACGGACTGAGCGGCTCGTTGGGAATTGTGTTCTTGTTGGCAGTGATGTAAACTTCGTCCAAACGGTGCTCAAGCTCCTTGCCTGTGATGCCTGTGTCGCGGAGGTCGAGCAGGATGAGGTGATTGTCTGTGCCGCCGGAAACCATCTTTACACCGCGTGCATTGAATTCCTCAGCCATAGCAGCAGCGTTTGCAACTATCTGCTTGCCGTATGCCTTAAATTCAGGCTTGAGAGCCTCGCCGAGGCAGACTGCCTTAGCTGCGATGGTGTGCATGAGAGGACCGCCCTGTGTGCCGGGGAAGATTGCCTTGTCGATAGCCTTGGCATATTCCTCTTTGCAGAGAATCAAACCGCCGCGAGGACCGCGGAGTGTCTTGTGAGTTGTAGTAGTAACGATGTCGGCATACTCAACGGGATTCTGGTGCATACCTGCTGCAACCAGACCTGCGATGTGAGCCATATCTACCATGAGATATGCGCCGCATGCCTTTGCTATCTCGCTGAACTTAGCGAAGTCGATAGCGCGGGGATATGCGCTTGCACCTGCAACTATCATCTTGGGCTTGATCTCCATTGCAGTCTCATAGAGCTTATCGTAGTCGATTCTGTGTGTCTCGGGGTCAACACCATATGCAACGAAGTTGAAGTATTTGCCCGACATATTTACGGGAGAACCGTGTGTAAGGTGTCCACCCTCGGCAAGATTCATGCCCATAACGGTATCGCCGGGATTGAGCAGTGCGAAATAAACAGCTGTGTTAGCCTGTGCGCCTGAGTGAGGCTGAACATTTGCATGGTCTGCGCCGAAAAGCTCGCATGCTCTCTTGCGTGCGATTTCCTCAACAACGTCAACGCACTGGCAGCCGCCGTAGTATCTCTTGCCCGGGTAGCCTTCAGCGTATTTGTTGGTGAGGACACTACCCATTGCAGCCATAACTGCGGGAGAAACGAGGTTCTCGGAGGCGATGAGCTCGAGGTTTCTTCTCTGTCTGGCAAGCTCGTCGCCCATTGCTGCGGCAACATCGCTGTCGTAGGATTTCAAAAATTCGATAGAATCAAGCATATCTGCGTACATGATTTTAACTTCCTTTCACAGGTTAATTATGGTATTTGTTTTATTATATCAAATATCTTCGACATGTGCAATACATTTCATGTTAATTTTTGCACATCTGCGCTCATTCGTACTTATTTTTATATTCCTCGGTGTAAATTCTGCCGTTTTCGGCTTCCATAGGCGACCATGTATCTTTATGCAGTTCAAATAATTCCTTCTGCATGCTCATCATATCAGATATTTTTAAATCACTCATTTGTGGTTAACTCCTACGCTAACTCACATCATATCAAATGCCGCCGCTTTGATTGCGGGCATTTCAGACATAACTGCGACCGTCGCAGTGACGCAGTACACCGCTCTTGCGCCCGCGTCGAGCAATGTCTGCGCGCACTCATCCAATGTGCTGCCCGACGTGGTAACATCGTCACAAAGCAAGATCGTTCGCCCGATTATCGCTTCGGGACGGGTCACGCGGAATACATTGCGGATGTTGCGCTGACGTTCTATGTAAGAGAGCGTGTGCTGTGCGCTGTTCTTGCGGTACTTCACCAGCACCTTAACAAAACGCGGCACTTCGATGTCCTCCGCAACTGTCTTGGCGAGCAGGTCGGCTTGGTTATAGCCGCGTTCGCGGTATTCGTCGGGGTGCATGGGTACGCCTATAACGCAGTCGAATTTTATTCCGAGATTCAGATACTCCGTCCGCACAGCATTCGCCATCAGCTTGCCGAAATAGGTGCTGGATGCAGGCGAGTTGTTGAATTTCAGCCGATGGATCCCCTTCTTGGCCGCCTTGGTGTAGACCAGCGGGGAAACATTGCGAACAAAGGCATACTTTCCCTTGCGGCAGCTACAGGTGTAGAGCGGTCGTCCGCAGATTCGGCAGATAGGGCGGCGGATAAATTCCACGTCCTTGGAGCATTTGCTGCAAATGCGCTCGTTGCGGTTAATTACAGCCCCGCACAGCGGACATCTGCGCGGAAACAATATATCATTGACATTCTCTTTTAATTGATCAAACATTCCCATGTTGAGTCATTCCTTTCATTTTATTAGCAATTAACTTTATAACAATTATTAATCAATTTACTCTTAATCCTCGGTTACATCTCGGCGCAGAAAAACATCCAGTGCGGAGTAGCGGAGGGTCTTTTTTTGATTTTTCACCATTTGAACAGCCACCTGCTTGTGTCCTACCATTATCAATATCGACTTGGCGCGGGTCACGGCGGTGTAAAGCAGATTCCGATAGCAAAGCTGCGGTGCCATAGGGTACATCGGGATAATTACCGCAGGAAATTCACTGCCTTGGCTCTTGTGTACCGTAATGGCATAGGCATGCTCCAGCTCGTCGGCATTGTCGGTGGAATACAGTGCGACCCTGTCATCAAAACGCACCTTGAGCAGTCCGTGCAACTTGTCTATCTCCTCCAGCATGCCCACGTCGCCGTTGTAAATGCCCGTTCCCTCGTTGCCGTCGTCTTTGGTCCACTCTACATTATAATTGTTCTTGACCTGCATTATCTTATCGCCCTGTCGGAAGGTCACACCGTTTATTTTAATCTCGGGGCGTTTCTGATGCTGTGGGTTGAAACGCTGCTGAAGCACTTTGTTAAGCTCCACCGTGCCAAGCTCTCCCTTGCGGCTCGGGCAAAGCACCTGTATGTCCTTCAGCGGATTGAAGCCGTATGCGTCCGGCAGGCGGGTGAAGCACAGATCTGAAATAGTCTGCGAAATTTTCTCCTTCTCGCGCATAGGCAGGAAGAAAAAATCGTTGTCCAGCAAATCAAGCTGCGGCATTTCTCCGTTCACAATGCGGTGGGCGTTCATTATTATCGCGCTCTTCTGCGCCTGACGGAACACCTCGGTGAGCGCGACAACAGGCACTCTCCCCGATTTTATCAAATCTCCCAACACATTTCCCGCGCCGACGCTCGGAAGCTGGTCACTGTCTCCAACAAGCACCAGTCTGCATCCGAATTTCACCGCGCGAAGCAGATTTTGAAACAGCAGAATGTCGGTCATGGAAAGCTCGTCCACGATAAGCGCGTCGCAGTCCAGCGGATTTTTGTCGTTTCGCGCAAAGGATTGCGTGTCGTTCTCGCCCCACTCCACTTCGAGCAGACGGTGAATGGTCTTAGCCTCATGTCCCGTAATTTCGGTGATACGCTTGGCGGCACGTCCCGTCGGTGCGGCGATCGCGACCTTGTTGCCGTATATTTCCAGAAGTTCGATTATCGCATTGAGCGTGGTGGACTTGCCTGTACCCGGACCGC
>JBGUUF010000401.1:0-1725 GCA_045133435.1 Acutalibacteraceae bacterium | reverse complement strand
TCCATGAAATTGATTACCGACGCGCCCGACAGCGAGTATTTTGCAGCTAAGGTCAAGGACAACGGCGGCGTGTATATCGTTCCCGCGTTTGTGGGACTGGGTGCGCCGCATTGGGACACATACGCGCGTGGCACTATCGTTGGCGTTACACGGGGCAGCGGGCGAAATCATTTAATTCGCGCCGCACTGGAATCTATCGCATATCAGACCAACGACGTGCTCAATGCGATGGGTGAGGAATTGAGCGCACCGCTGAGCGTGCTGAAAACCGACGGCGGCGCGAGTGCCAATAATTTTCTCATGCAGTTTCAGGCGGATATATCGAATGTTGAGGTGGACAGACCAAAAATCGTCGAGACGACCGCCCTCGGAGCGGCATTCTTGGCGGGATTGTCCACAGGATTCTGGCAGAGCCGAGATGAAATTATCGGCGGCTGGAATCCCGATAGAAAATTCACCCCGAATATGGAGGGCGAATGCCGTCAAAAATTATTGAAGGGTTGGAGCCGCGCGGTCAAGACTGCACATGCGTGGTCGAAGCTGGAACGTGAAATCGACGCGGAGGATTAAAGGAGCGGATAATTTATGAGCATGCAGGAGACTTTTATTGACTCAAAGAGCGGCACGAGGCTTCATTGCGTGTATTCAAAGCCTGATGGCGAAGTCAAAGGCTTGGTGCAGATAGTTCACGGCATGGCGGAGTATGCCGCGAGATACAAGCCGTTTATGGATTTTTTGAATGAAAATGGGTATTTGGCATTCGGTCACGACCTCTTTGGACACGGATCGACCGCACCGACTACGGCTGATTTGGGATATATCCCCATAAGCGGCGGTGCGGATATGCTGATAAATGACACTATCGACACTGCCGAGCATTTCGCCGCGCAATATTCCGACAAGCCGCTTTATATCATGGCGCACAGCATGGGTTCGTTCATCGCGCGGTGCGTGCTTGCTAGGACAGGCGAGATGTATACCGCCGCAGTGCTCAGCGGAACGGGATATGCCGTTCCGGGTGCGGGATTGGGCGTGAAAATTGCCGTTCACCGAGCCAAGGTCAAGGGCGAGAGATATTATTCGGATTTTGTATACAATCTGGCATTTGGGCAGTACAACAAAAATATGCCCAACCGCACGCCCTACGACTGGATATGCCGCGACGACAGCGTGGTTGACGAATATTTAGCTGACGAATACTGCGGATTTCCGTTCACGGTATCATCGCTAGCGGTGCTCATGGAATTGAATGTGAAATGCAATCTCGCACAGACATTTGCCGCGACGCCGAAGAATATGCCGATACTCCTGCTTTCGGGAACTGATGACCCCGTGGGCGACCACAGCCGCGGAGTGCAGAAGGTTTGTGAGGCTTACAGAAAGAACGGGTTGGAGCACGCGGAGATCAAGCTGTATCCCGAGGCGCGCCATGAGGTTCTCAATGAATTGAACAAAGCCGAGGTCATGCAGGATATGCTGACTTGGTACGAGAAATACACACGCATATTTAGATGAGATGATGTTTGATAAATAAAATAAGCCGCCGTGCGAATTTTCAAGAGGAAATCGCACGGCGGCTTTTCAATAAATTATAAACTATTAATTATTAATTATGAATTATAAATTATTAATTATAAATTATTAATTATACATTATTAATTATTAATTAAACAATGCGGATGTTGTATTTTTTGAGCCAGTAATTCACCTGCACGAGGTAGGCGA
>JBGUUF010000400.1:0-3783 GCA_045133435.1 Acutalibacteraceae bacterium | reverse complement strand
TTTCTACGGCAGTCTCGGCTATTTTTTCACCGTCACACAGCAGCTTCTGCGCCTTGCGTATCCGCGCCTGTATCTGAAAATGCCGCGGAGTAAGTCCGACGCTCTGCCTGAATTTTTTTATCAGATAATATTTGCTGATATATGCGCGAGCCGACAGTTCATTCAACGATATTTCCCGCTCCGGGTTTTCAACAATTATTCCGCTCACGGTGGAAATCTCTGCCGGCATGTCGATTTTCCCCCGCCTATGTGCAGAATATATTTCCGACAGTGCACCCGTCAGCAATTCCGCTTGCCGCTCATTCAAAATATTTTTTTCCATCAGCCGTTCAAGTTGTTCGCTAAGCAGCTCGGCGGCTTGGGCTATGTCATATTTTTCTATAAAAGAAACGCCGACGCACATCGACAACAGCACGGCATCCTCATCCAGCGCCACCGCATGCGGCTCATACGGCGGAATTATAAAAATCTCACCCTCACTAAGCCGCTTTTGCTCCTGCGATTTTTCGATCAGCACACTCCCATTCAGCACCAATCCCGCGACGTGATACGACACATGATTATGACATCCGAAATTCTTTTTGAGATTTTCCGAAAGCACAAATTCGATTTTACAGCTATTGGATCTATAATATTTCATCGCTATGCTCCAAATTTATTTTTTATTGATTATATCACATTTAAAGCGCAAAAGATAAAATTACTTGCAAATATTTAGATTTCATGTTAGCATATTCTTACAATAAATAAAGTTGTTGATCGGAGGGAATTTAATATGAGACTCGACAAATATCTCAAAGTGTCCAGAATAATCAAGCGCCGCACGGTTGCCAACGAAGCATGCGACGCAGGCAGAGTTGTGGTCAACGGCAAACCCGCCCGCGCCTCCTACGATGTCAAAGTGGGCGACATCATCGAGGTCACGCTCGGCGCGCGCTCAATCAAGATACGCGTGCTCGAAATCAGCGAATACGCCACCAAGGAATCGGCAGACCGTCTCTTTGAAGCCGTCAACTGACATTAATACAAAAAAGCGATTGCAGTGCAAAACTCAGCATTGCAATCGCTTTTTTATTTTTGCTTTATTCTCTCTTTAGCTTTTGGGGCAACGCCCCCTTTGGATTCCCGATGTTGGGTTACTTTTTAAAGCAATCCACTGCCGAAAATCGGGGCAAATACCAGCGCAACTATCGTCATCAGCTTAATGAGGATATTTATTGACGGACCCGAGGTATCTTTAAAGGGGTCGCCGACTGTATCGCCAACTACTGCCGCCTTATGAGCCTTACTGCCCTTACCGCCGTGAACGCCGCTCTTTTCAATATATTTCTTCGCGTTGTCCCACGCACCGCCCGAGTTTGACATGAATATCGCAAGCAGTACGCCTGTTACCAGCGAGCCGGCGAGCATGCCGCCAAGTGCCTCTGTGCCGAGCACCAAACCCACGATTATCGGCGATGCGATCGCGATAACACCGGGAACGAGCATCTGCTTGAGTGCGGCGGAGGTCGAAATGCTGACACAGGATTTATAATCGGGAGTACCCTTGCCCTCGAGCAGACCGGGGATCTCGCGGAACTGTCTTCTGACTTCCTCTATCATCTTATTTGCCGCCTTGGAAACGCTGTCCATTGTAAGTGCCGAGAAGAGGAACGGCAGCATGCCGCCTATCAACAGACCTACGATGACCTTGGGTTCGAGAATATTTATCATTTCCATCGCAGGCTTAGTCGCCTGTGCATACGACACGAACAAAGCCAATGCCGTAAGTGCCGCCGAGCCGATAGCAAAGCCTTTGCCGATAGCCGCAGTCGTGTTGCCGACTGAATCAAGGCTGTCGGTTATCTCGCGGACAGATTTATCCAGACCGCTCATTTCAGCGATACCGCCTGCATTGTCGGCGATAGGACCGTATGCATCGACCGCGACCGTGATGCCCGTTGTTGAGAGCATACCGACAGCCGCCAGTGCGATGCCGTAAAGACCGCAGGACATATATGCCACGATAACGCCCACGCAGATAAGGATTATCGGGAGCAGTGTAGACTGCATTCCCACAGCGATACCGCTGATGATGGTAGTAGCCGAGCCGGTTTCGGACTGGTCAGCTATCTTGCGCACAAACGGGAATGAATCCGAAGTATACATCTCGGTGATAGTGCCTATGAGCAGGCCTACGATAAGACCCGCGATAATCGGAATACAGTATTTATATCCGTCCATGAGATACTTGCTGAGCAGTACAGATGCCACAACAACGATACCCGACGAAACGTATGTGCCTATATTGAGCGCCTTCTGGGGATTTCCGCCATCCTTGCCGCGCACGAAGAATGTGCCGAGGATCGAGGCAAGCAATCCGACAGCCGACAGCAAAGCCGGGAAAAGCACGCCTTGGCCGTTCTGCATGCCTGTCAGACCTACACCGAGCGTTATCGCCGAGATGAGCGAACCGACATAGCTTTCAAAGAGGTCGGCACCCATGCCTGCAACGTCGCCGACGTTGTCGCCCACGTTATCAGCGATAACAGCGGGATTGCGGGGATCGTCCTCGGGAATGCCCGCTTCGACCTTACCCACCAGATCCGCGCCGACATCCGCCGCCTTGGTGTAAATGCCGCCGCCGACACGGGCGAAAAGTGCGATTGAAGAAGCACCCAAGCTGAAACCGAAGAGAATTTCGGTGTTTTTGGTAATTGCATAAATCAGACATACGCCGAGCAAACCTAGACCTGCCACGCACATACCCATAACTGCACCGCCCGAAAATGCCACGGACAGAGCCTTGCCCATGCCGTGCTTACGCGCCGCGTTGGCTGTGCGGACGTTAGCCTTGGTCGCCACCGACATGCCGCAGTAGCCCGCAGCAGTGGAAAGCAACGAGCCGCCCAGGAAACAGACCGCAGTGAGCCAGCTTTTGAGTCCGAAGCCTATTGCAAAAAACAAAACGGCAACAAAAACTATGAGAATTTTATATTCTGCAAAAAGAAATGCCTTTGCGCCCTCGTTGATAGAGCCGGCGATTTGCTTCATCTTTTTGGTTCCTTCGTCCTGCTTTACTACCCGGAGTGCCAGCAGCGCGGCATAAAGCAGGGCAATCGCTCCCACCACGGCGGAAGCATACATCAATTTGCTCATGGTTCAATTACCGTCCTTTCGGTTTATGCATTTTTTCGACACCTGAAATTTCGTAATATATTGTATGAGGTCGAAATGCAAATGTTAAATCAACGTTAAGTTGATAGTAATATTGTAATGATTTTTGTCTATATTGTCAAGTGTTATTATTGAGAAAATGTGTAAAACCTTACTGCTTTTTAAAATTTTCAGTATATTAATATAGTTTTATATCAACATAACCGTATTATTCTATTTATATTATCTCCAAATTTTCCAAACATCATCATTTTGGGTAAAAAATAAAAAATCCGGAGCTTTTTGCAAGTTCCGGATTTCAATTATGCATAGTTTAAATATTTTTAACTAATCAAGACTCGGCGATAAGGTGGTTCATGTCATACAGACCCGCAGGCTTGCCGCAGAGATACACCGCCGCATTGACCGAGCCTGCCGCGAATACACCCTTGGACTGTGCGCTGTGGGAAATCGTAACGACTTCGTTGTGTCCCGCGAAAATCACCTCGTGCTCGCCCACGATAGTGCCGCCTCTTACCGCGTGAATGCCTATCTCGTTCTTCTCGCGCTTTCTGCGGACGCTGTGGCGGTCGTACTCATAACGAGCATCGTAGGGAAGCTCCTCGCTGAGCGCATTGGCGATCATCA
>JBGUUF010000399.1:0-1990 GCA_045133435.1 Acutalibacteraceae bacterium | reverse complement strand
TCCAAACCGACAGATATATGGTGCTCGCCGACTTCAACGACTATTGCAGAGCGCAGAGCAACGCAGCCCAGCTTTACAACGATAAGTACAAGTGGAACTCCATGAGCCTTGTCAATATCGCAAAGTCGGGCATCTTCGCAGCCGACAGATCTATCGAGGACTACGCAAGAGACATCTGGAACTGCAAGAAATAATTTTCCCGCCAAATAAAAATTATCGGAACGGACCTGTCATATAATCAGGCTCCGTTCCATAATTTGTTGGTATAATATTAAATTTACATAATATAATTAATCATATGGTAACATAGGATTATCAAAATGAATTATTAAAGATTCCAAAGGACGATACAACATGAAAAAGACCCTCTTCAATTCACGCGACCCCTTCTACCGCAATCCCACCGGCGCAGTGCCGGACGGCAGATCCATTCACTTCAAGGTCTGCCTGCCGCGCTACCTCTGCTGCTCCGCTGTCACACTCAGAATGCACAACGAGCACACCGGCGAATATGAAACTGGCAACCTTTTCTGGTGCGGTCAAGAGGACGATTTTGAATACTGGGAGGTTGACTACACCCCCACACAGGCGGCTCTCCGCTACTATTACTTCGAGCTTCAGACTTCGTCGGGAACAAAGTTCCTCGGCAGGACACGCTCGGGTCTGGGCGAGCTTCAGTCTCAGCCTATCGCATGGCAGCTCACCGTTTACGAAAACACCTTCAAGACACCCGAATGGCTCTCGGGCGGCATTATGTACCAGATCTTCCCCGACCGCTTCAATAAATCGGGCGATACCCACGAGGACATCCCCTACGGCCGCAAGCTTCACGAAAATTGGAACGAGCAGCCCGACTGGATGCCCAACGAGCACGGCGTTATCACCAACTCCGACTACTTCGGCGGCGACCTCAAGGGTATTACTCAGAAGCTGGACTACATCAAGTCGCTCGGTGTAAACTGCATTTACCTCAACCCGATATTTGAGGCTCACGAAAATCACCGCTACAACACCGCAAACTACCGCAAGATCGACCCCATGCTCGGCACAGAGGAGGATTACATCGAGCTTTGCGAGAAGGCAAAGAAGCTCGGCATCAAGATAATTCTCGACGGCGTTTTCTCCCACACGGGCGACGACTCGATCTACTTCAATAAAAAGAACAGATACGACAATCTCGGCGCATACAATTCCAAGGAATCGCCCTATTATTCGTGGTTCAAGTTCTACCAGTGGCCCGACAACTACCATTCATGGTGGGGCATCGGCTCTCTGCCCGAGGTCAATGAGGACGACCCCGCAGTGCTGGAATATCACAACGGCGAAAACGGCACCGTCGCTCAGTGGCTCAACAAGGGCGCGGGCGGATGGAGACTTGACGTTGCCGACGAGCTGCCCGACATCTTCCTCGACAGACTGCGCTACGCCGCAAAGAAGGCCGACCCCGACGCTGTCATCATCGGCGAGGTCTGGGAGGACGCGAGCAATAAGGTCGCATACAGCCAGCGCAGACGCTATCTGCTGGGCAAGCAGCTCGACTCCGTTATGAACTATCCCTTCAAGGACGTAATTCTCGGCTTCCTCACAGGCTGGTCGGGCGACGAAGCCATTGAGGTGGTCAACAATATCATTGAAAATTACCCGCCGCAGGTCATCCGTCTGCTGATGAATTCACTCGGCACACACGACACCGAGCGCGCTATCACCATTCTCGCTGGCGAACCTGCATACAACAGAGGACGCGACTGGCAGAGTCAGTCTCACCTCAGTCCCGAACAGCGCGAGCGCGGCATCAGAATGATGAAGCTCGCCACCGTGCTGCAATACACCCTTCCCGGTGTACCCTGCATCTACTATGGCGACGAAGCTGGCGTTGAGGGTTACAAAGATCCCTTTAACCGCGCCACCTATCCGTGGGGACATGAGAACAAGTCTCTCATAAGCTGGTACAAGAAGCTCGGCAAGCTCCGCAACGACGTTGACTGTCTCG
>JBGUUF010000398.1:0-1487 GCA_045133435.1 Acutalibacteraceae bacterium | reverse complement strand
GAAACTGAGGAATCGGAAGAAGTCGAAGAAATCGCCGAAGCTGAAATTTCCGAGGAAACTCAGGAATCGGAAGAAGCCGAAGAAATCGCCGAAGCAGAAATTCCCGAAGAAACTCAGGAATCGGAAGAAGTCGAAGAAATCGCCGAAGCTGAAATTTCCGAGGAAACTGAGGAATCGGAAGAAGTTGAAAAAATCGCCGAAGCTGAAATTCCCGAAGAGGATTCCGAAGCTGATGTGGTGGATCTGTTTGAAATGGCGGACAATGCCGCGAACTCCCCTGAATCTGAGGTTTCAGAGAAAGCAGAAGCTGAGACGGATATTGACGACGGGGACGACGAGGAGCTTCCCGCGATATTCATGCAGGGAAGTGAATCGGCGGCTGAGTCGGAGGGCGACGGCATCGAAGAGGCTGAGTCCGAAGCTGATGACGCAGAGGATGCGCCCGCTATCACAGTTCACAGACATTGTGCACAGGAGGAGGGCGAGAGCACCGAAGAATCCGAAGACAGCGAGTATGAAGAGATGTTCGGCACGGGCGATACACCTGACGAGACGGTGAAAAAGCCGCACGGTCTTTCTGCATGGGCAAAGAAAAAGACTGCCGGCGGCTGGGTGAAATTCGCTCTCAAGTGCGTCGGCGTACTGCTGCTTATGCTATGTGTCACGGCGGTGCTGTATGTCAACGGCAAGCTCGACCTGATAAATTACAGGGATGCAAGCGATTTTGAGCAGTATTACAATCTGAGTGATACCGATTATGTATCCTCGAGCGATGAAGTCTATGAGAATCCGCTGCATTACAATTCCAGCACGACCCTCGAGGGCTTTGACGAATCTATGATAGACATCCCCAAGGAGGATGTAATAAACGTGCTGCTGATAGGCACCGACATTCGCGGCGGCACATATGAGGACCGCGGCAATACCGACTCGATGATACTGCTGTCGATAAACACCCGCGACAAAAACATCAAGCTGACCTCGTTCATGCGCGATATGTATGTTACCATACCCGGACGCGGCAAGAACCGAATCAATGCCGCATATGCCTACGGCGGTCCGCAGCTCCTTTTTGACACGCTCAAGGAGAATTTTGACGTGGATGTTGATCTGTACGCCCGCGTGAATTTCGCCAATTTCAAGAAGATAATAGACCAGGTCGGCGGAATTGAAATGGAGCTTACTCAGGCGGAAGCCAATTACATGAATAAATACGCCTACAAATACAACACAGACCCCGTTGAGGCGGGCTTGCAGACTCTCGACGGCGCGCAGGCGCTGTCCTACGCAAGATGCCGCAAGATCGACAGCGACTTCGGACGCACCGAACGTCAGCGCAAGGTGCTGGTTGCGTTTGTCGATAAGATCAAAGGCAGCAGCCTTACCGAGCTTGACAGCCTGCTCAATACCTTGCTGCCCATGATACAGACCAATATGCCCAAGATGCAGATAGTCAATCTGATGGTCGATGCGCTCAATTACCTCAA
>JBGUUF010000397.1:0-8263 GCA_045133435.1 Acutalibacteraceae bacterium | reverse complement strand
ATCCGTCTTGCGCAAAATATTAGTCGAGCTTGAGTCTCTTGAAAACCTCGGCATAGGCTTCTTCAACGCCGCCCATGTCGCGTCTGAATCTGTCCTTGTCGAGCTTCTGGTGTGTTTCAACATCCCAAAGTCTGCAGGTATCGGGAGAAATTTCGTCAGCGAGGATGATGTCGCCGTGGAAACGACCGAATTCGATCTTGAAGTCGATGAGTTCGATGCCGATAGTCTTGAAGAACTCGATAAGAACTTCATTTACCTTGTATGCCATAGCGGAGATCTTGTCCAGCTCTTCCTTAGTAGCCGCACCGATAGCGAGGATCTGAGAATCATTGATCATAGGATCGCCCAGAGCGTCGTCCTTGAGGCAGTATTCGAGTGTGGGGCAGTTGAGCTTCTTGCCTTCCTCAACGCCGAAACGCTTGGAAAAGCTGCCTGCTGCTGTATTTCTGATGATGACCTCGAGGGGAACGATCTCAACCTTCTTTACCAGTGTCTCTCTGTCGTTAAGCTCCTCGACAAAGTGGTTGACAACGCCCTGCTTCTCAAGCAGCTTGCAGAGCATGTTGGACATTCTGTTGTTTACAACGCCCTTGCCTGCGATAGTGCCTTTCTTTTCGCCGTTGAATGCAGTTGCATCATCCTTGTAGGAAACTATGCAGTAATCAGCGTCATCTGTGGCAAAAACCTTTTTTGCCTTGCCTTCGTAAAGCTGTTCTTTCTTTTCCATAACTTTAAACTCTCCTTATTTTTCACGCCTTGCCAAACAAGGCCGCCGTATATTTCACCGACGACCCTGAAATCAAGCGTATTGTCGCGGTAAAAACATAATACCACGATTTTCTGTTAATTGCAAGTAAATTGAAAAAATATAATGTTATTTATCTGTTACAATTTTCAATTAAAAGCTGAAAGCTTCGTTTCTTGCATAGAGGTTCTTATAAGGTCTTGCAGATGTAGGCGCAAGGCGTGTGAACTTGCTGTTCATAACGCTGTCATAGTTCACGTCGAAGTGCTGGCAGTACTCTCTGACCAGCTCGCTGATGGATTCCATATCCTTTTCGTCCGCTTCTGTCACGGCAATGCCGTTTGAAACTCTATCAGCAGGCACATCGCCGCGAATGTAGATAACGCCGCCGTGCATACCTGTAGCGCAGTAGTGACCAACTATCTCTCTGTTTTCCTTGAGATTCAGACCCAGCAGTACGATGATGCCGCCCGCCATGTATTCGCCGAGATATGCGCCCGCGCGACCGCCGATAACGATCTTCGGCTTGTATTCATTGAATTCCTTCATGTGAATACCGCCGCGGCAGCCTACATTTGTTTCAATGAAGATCTTACCGTCTCTCATGCCGTAGCCCACTGTATCGCCGGAGTGACCGTAGATAACGATCTCGCCGCCGTTCATGGTGTTGCCCACAGCGTCCTGACCGTTGCCGTGAACGGTTATTTTGCCGCCGTTCATGTAGCAAGCCATATCGTTGCCCGGCGTACCCTGAACGATAATGCTCTTGCCTGCGTCCATACCTGTGCCGATGTAACGCTGACCCGACACGTTTGCGAGTATTATTTCATCCTCTGTTTCCAGAGCGTCAAAAACCATATCATTGAGGGTCTTGAAATATGTTTCCTTTGCGTCGATTACTTTCACTTAGCAGCCCTCCCATAAATCATAATGTCGCGAACATCCTTGGGGATAAGCAGATATTCGGGAGCATCCTTGTATTCACCCGCGAGTGATTCCAGCGGAATTGCGCGCTTGATGAGCGTGGTATACACACCGCCGCGGCTGATATCGCCTATGAGCATGTAGCCCTTGAGCACTCCGTCCTTCATGCAGAAGCGTCTGTAATTCTCGCCGTCGCAGGTGATGCTGACGTCATAGCCGTCCTCTTCGGTGCCCATAACGCCCGCTGTGAGCACATGCAGACCGAAAAGGTCGATAGCATTCATCGCATAACCGCCCTCATAGGGAAGTGTGTTGCCTGTCATAGCCGCGCCTGCGACCTTGCCCTGCTCCACAGCATTCGGCCAGAGAGCGATGATTCTGTCGCTGCCGTCGAGAATGTTGTGAGATACCACGCAGTCGCCTGCCGCATATACATCATCAACAGATGTTTTCATGGTGGTGTCTACGATAATTCCGCGATTTACTTCGCAGCCTGCCGCCTCGGCAACTGCTGCATTCGGACGCACACCCACCGCCATAATGAGAATATCGCAGGGGATAGTCTCGCCGGATTTGAGTGTAAGGCTCTCGACCTTATCCTCGCCGTTGACTTTAACGGCGGTATCGCCTGTGCGGCAGACAATGCCGGACTCAAGCACATGTGCGCTCATCATCTCGCCCGCTGTCTTATCGAGGATAGTGGGCAGAATCCTGTCGGCGAGTTCGAGAACTGTGACCGACTTGCACTTTGCGATAAGTCCTTCAGCCGCCTTCATGCCGATAAGACCGCCGCCGATAACGACCGCATTCATATCGGGAGTGACATAATTTTTGATAGCCTCAGAGCTTGCCATGTCGAGGAAAGTAAAGATATTTGACTTGCCCTCTGCATTCTCAACAGGCGGCACAAACGGCACTGATCCCGTCGCTACGAGCAGCTTGTCAAATTCAAGTGTGCTGTCGTCGCAGAGCTTGACAGATTTCGCGCCCATGTCAACGCCGACGACCTTCTTGCCGCTGACAAAATTTATATTGTTGTCCTCAAAGAAGCTCTCGCTCACATAATTTGTGTTCTCCATCTTGACCTTGTCTTTGAGAACGTAGGAAATGAGCGGTCTTCCGTAAGGCTTGTAATTTTCTTCAGTAACTACGGTGATTTCTCCCGCCTTGTCATATGCACGAATCGTGCGGGCTGCGGAGATGCCTGCGGCACTGCCGCCAACTATCAAATATTTCATTGCATCTCTTCCTCCTCTACATAAATAAGTGCATTATTCGGGCAGTTCTTGACGCAGGCGGGTTCATCCTCGCCCTGACAGAGGTCACATTTCATCGCGACCTTGCCAACCTTGATAACGCCGTAGGGACATGCGCCGAGACATGTCATACAACCGACGCACTTGTTTTCATCGGGCTTGACGATGCCTGTGACGGGATCCTTCTGCATTGCGCCTGTAATACAGGCATTGACGCAGGCGGGATCGTCACAGTGGCGGCACTGCATAGCGATTGAGTGAGCATTATTTCCCTCGACCATAATTCTGGCAACGGGAGCGGGATTTTCAAATTTATATGCCTTGACTACGTTTTTGCTTGCCGAATGTGCGGTCTTGCAATACACCTCACACAGGCGGCAGTTCAGACAAAGCTCTTCCACAGCATAAACTTTCTTCACAGCTCTTCTCCTCCTTATTCACCTGCATGCTTAATGCCGAGTATTTCGAGTTCTTTCTCGGAGAGTCCGATACCGCGAAGCATCAGACGGTTGCCTCTGAGACTTTCGAGGGCGTTGATACCCATACCGCCCATCATTTCCTGAATTTCGTGGTTCCATGCCTTGAGCAGGTTGACGACCTTCTTGTACTGGACTTCGGGATTCAAACGCTTGGTCAGCTCGGGATTCTGAGTTGCGATACCCCAGTTGCACTTGCCTGTCATGCAGGTGCGGCACATATGACATCCGATCGCGATAAGTGCGGAGGTGCCGATGTAGCAGGCATCTGCGCCGAGAGCGATAGCCTTGACGACGTCCGCGCTGTTTCTGACAGAGCCTGCGATAACGATAGAGCAGTTCTGACGGATGCTTTCGTCGCGGAGACGCTGGTCAACAGCCGCAAGCGCAAGCTCGATCGGAATACCGACATTGTCGCGGAGACGAGTGGGAGTTGAGCCTGAACCGCCGCGGAAGCCGTCGATTACGATAATATCTGCACCTGCGCGAACTGCACCGGAGGCGATAGCTGCGATGTTGTGAACAGCCGCGATCTTAACGGCAACAGGCTTCTTATATCTGGTAACTTCCTTCAGCGAGAAAATAAGCTGACGGAGGTCTTCTATTGAATAAATGTCATGGTGCGGTGCGGGAGAAATTGCGTCGGTGTGCTCGGGGATCATACGAGTTCCGCTGACCTCGGCATTGACCTTTTCGCCCGGCAGATGACCGCCGATACCCGGCTTTGCACCTTGACCGATCTTGATTTCGATGATCTGACCCTTATTGAGATAATCCTTGCTTACGCCGAAACGACCCGAAGCCACTTGAACGATCGCGTGGTCAGCATAGGGATAAAGCTCCTTGTGCAAGCCGCCCTCACCTGTGTTGAAGAAAGTGTTGCACTCTTTAGCCGCCATAGCGAGAGATTTCTGTGCATTGAGCGAAATTGAGCCGAACGACATAGCCGACATCATAAGCGGTGTGTCCAGCTCTACCATAGGCGGCAATTCGGTGGTGATATTGCCCTCCTCGTCAAATTCGAGCTGAGTCGGCTTTGCGCCTAAATAAGTCTTTGTTTCCATCGGCTCACGGAGCGGGTCGATAGAGGGGTTTGTGACCTGGCTGGCGTTGAGCAGGATCTTATCCCAATACACGGGGTACGGCTTTGGATTGCCCATACCCGAAAGCAGAATGCCGCCTGTGAGTGCCTGCATTTCAACCTCGCGGATAGCCTGCTGAGTCCAGTTTGCATTATCTCTGGTCTGATTAGGATTCTTGATGATAGCCAATGCGTTTGTCGGGCAAAGACATACGCAGCGCTGGCAATCGACACATTTGGTTTCGTCGCTGTGGACTTCTCCTGTGTCGGGGTCTATATAATGTGCTTCATTTGCACACTGACGGGCGCATGCACCGCAGTTGATGCAGCGGTCTTTATTGCGCTCGATAAGAAATTCTGATGTGAAATATCTCATGCTGCATTAATTCCTTCCTATTGAGTTTCCGGTGTTTAAATTTGAAAAGATAATAAAGTTGTTCGATAACCCTTAATTTTTCGCATGATCGCCACTTGAAAATCTCCGATTTTATCTTGGTTTGAGGCTTTAGCTTTTTGGTGGCGTTGCCCCCCAAGCCCCTACGAGGGCGCTGCCCTCGACCTGCCAAGAGGGCCTGCCCCCTTGGATTCCCATTATTAATCCGATTTACCGAACGGGGCTATTATCTTTCAAACTTAAACCTCGCCTTCAACTGTTGCTATGATCGGCACGCCGCCTTCTACAGAATACATGGTTTCGGGATTCGGACATACGACTCTGATAGCTGACTCTTCGCTGGCGAGATACAGCTTATCGCCGCATTCTGCCGCAACCAGTGCGCGGAGCTTGAGTCGGTCATTGAGAGCCATCAGACCGCCTGTGTAACCGAGAATGATGGAGAAAGGTCCATTGACCAGTGCGCTGGAGTAAACCTGACGGAGCGCGGTGTAATACTTTTTCTCCTTCTCGGGCATTTCTGCTATTTCTTCCCACATAGGAGCTGCGATAACATTGGCAGCCGTCTTGAGCGGAAGACCTTTCTTTCTGACCAGATAGTCAAAGAGGTATGTAATAACCTCGGTATCTGTCTGCAATGAGCAGTCGTAGCCGAACATCTCGATATATCTTCTGTTGGCGTCGTAGGAGGAAATTTCTCCGTTGTGAACGACCGACCAGTCGAGAATGGTGAAGGGATGAGCGCCGCCCCACCAGCCGGGAGTGTTGGTCGGGAAACGTCCGTGGGCTGTCCACAGATAGCCATCGTACTCGTCCAGCTTGTAATATTCGCCGACATCCTCGGGATAGCCTACCGCCTTGAATGCGCCCATATTCTTGCCGGAGGAGAAAACATATGCTCCGGGGAAAGTGCTGTTGATGGTAATAACAGCATCTGCAACATAATCGTCCTCAGTCTTTTCGGAGGAAATGAGCTTGCCGGGTTCGGGCTTTGCGAAATATCTCCAAATAATAGGTGCATCCTTAATTGACGCCACCTTGCGGGTGGGGATACGTCCGCTCATTTCGATGCTGAAATTCGCGTTGAGATACTCTTCGGTTTTATTTTTAACATCAATAGATGAATAGAATACATGGAATGCGTACCAATCCTTGAAATCGGGATAGATACCGTATGCGGCAAAACCGCCGCCCAGACCGTTGGAACGGTCGTGCATCAAAGCTATTGATTGAATTACATCACTGCCCGAAAAGCGATTACCTTTTCTGTCGATGATACCGCTTATGGCACATCCGGCAGGGATCCTTACTTCGCCTTCTTTTTTCAGCAAGTTGACTACCTCCTTAAAGTTAAAAGGGTTAACTGTATAATATGACATCACTGCATATCATTTTCGCCGATTCGGATTTTACCACGTTGGTCCGACGTGGCTCCGAAAGGTTTAAACGACAAAGTGACTGCATTAGCTGCATTTCAAATTTTAATACATAATCCGTCAAAAATCAAGCGGTTATTTAAAGAAAATCGACATTTTTTGCAAGTTTCCAAATTCAATATTGCAAAATTGTTGATTTTACATGAAAAATTCGGTGAGAAAAAACAAGTCGAACCGTCGCGAAGTTCGACTTGTTTCAAATTTCATCTAAAGTTTTTTACTAATCTTTTTGCACCGATGGAACATAAATTATGCACACCGTTTAAGATTAATAGATAGAGAGATATCTGTCGATCTCCCACTCTGTAACAGCTGTGCGGAAGCCGTCCCACTCAGCCTTCTTACCTGCAACATAGCTGGTGTAGACATGATCACCGAGTACATTCTTGATGTATTCATCAGCTTCGAGAGCATCAAGAGCCTCTTTAAGGCTGCCCGGCAGACTTTCGATGCCTTCTGCCTTTCTCTCTGCTTCTGTGAGAGCGAAGATGTTTTCATCTGTGATACCGTCAACAGGTGTGAGGTTGTTCTTTACGCCGTCAAGACCTGCTGCCAAGCACACTGCGAGTTCGAGGTAGGGGTTGCATGCCGGATCGGGGCAGCGAAGCTCAACACGAGTACCTGCGCCTCTGGATGCAGGAATACGGATAAGAGCAGAACGGTTGCTTGCAGACCATGCGATGTAGCAAGGTGCTTCGTAACCGGGAACGAGTCTCTTGTAGGAGTTTACGAGCGGGTTGGTGATAGCTGTCATGCCCTTGATGTGCTTCATAAGACCTGCGATGAAGGAGTATGCAACCTTGGAAAGACCGAGACCGTTGGGATCAGCGGGATCGCAGAATGCATTCTTGCCGTCGAGTGTGCAGAGAGACATGTTGGTGTGCATGCCGGAGCCGTTTATGCCGTAGCGGGGCTTGGGCATGAATGTTGCATAAAGACCGTGACGATAAGCAACAGTCTTAACTGCGAGCTTGAATGTCATGATATTGTCAGCGGTTGTGAGAGCGTCGTCATACTTGAAGTCAACTTCGTGCTGTGCTTCAGCAACCTCGTGGTGAGAAGCTTCGATCTCAAAGCCCATCTGCTCAAGTGTAAGGCAGATATCGCGGCGGCAGTCTTCGCCAAGGTCTGTGGGAGCGAGATCAAAGTAGCCTGCTTCGTCATAGCTGTTTGTTGTAGCATGACCGTGCTCATCTGTATCAAAGAGGAAGAATTCTGCTTCGGGACCTACATTGAACTTGTAGCCCATATCCTCAGCCTCTTTGAGGACCTTCTTGAGGATATATCTCGGGTCGCCCTCAAAGGGTGTTCCGTCCGGCTTGTAAACGTCGCAGATAAATCTGGCAACCTTGCCCTGCTGGGGTCTCCAGGGGAAGATAACAAAAGAATCAAGGTCAGGTCTGAGGTACATGTCAGATTCCTGAATTCTTACGAAGCCTTCGATGGAAGAACCGTCGAACATGCACTCGTTGTTGAGGCACTTCTCGAGCTGGCTCTTGGTAATAGCAACATTCTTCAGATGACCGAATGTATCGGTGAACTGAAGTCTGATAAACTTAACGTCTTCTTCTTCAACAATCTTGATGATTTGTTCCTTTGTGTACTTTGCCATAAAAATCAACCTCCAAAAATTATAGAGTACGCTTTTGATGTACGATCCTGCCATAAGCATTTGACGGATGTACTGCATTATAGAGAAAAGGCGTCCCGAAAAAATCACTTTTTTTCCGGAACGCCTTTGTTCTCTGAAGCTTGGGTATATTCTACCACACCTTTTTATTGGTGTCAACCGAAATTGTTCTTTTTTTTTCAAAAAAACGCGATTTCCATTTATTGAAGCAAAACATAAAAGGAAACTTACCGTTTTTTAACGCATCTCACAAATATTGAAAAAAAAGGACACAAGACCAAGTCAGACACAGTCAGAACACAAGGCAGATTCCGCATGGAG
>JBGUUF010000396.1:0-1857 GCA_045133435.1 Acutalibacteraceae bacterium | reverse complement strand
AAAACCGATTGGCTTGCAACAGAAAGATCGTATCGGATGATCCTGTCATACGGATGACGCACAAAGGCTCCCTGTTACGGCAATATCATTAAGATAAGGCAACAATAAGTAATACCTCGTACTCAAATAAGGGTACGGGGTATTTTTTTTGAAGATTATTTGAAAATTTTAGTAAAAAGACTTGACAAATCAAAAGAAATGTGCGGCTGAATCTGTTCGATGATCGAACAGATTCAGCCCTTGTAATTAGGAGTAAAATCCAATCTTAATTACAAGGAGTAAAGCACGATGAACCAAATCAAAAGAATCAAATCCACATTGAATAAGTGCATTAAAACAGTTTGCCAATCACCCAGAGAATATTGCCGAAATCCTGAAAAGGATTTTACCAGAAGGAAGAAACTTCCGATGGGTAAAGTGATAAAAACTGTTTTGGGGTTCAGCTCAAAATCTTTGAACAACGAAATAATTGACGCTTTCTCAGGTGATACCAAAATACCTTCCGCTTCAGCTTTCGTACAGCAGCGGTCAAAAATTCTGTCATCTGCTTTTGAAGATATATTTAAACAGTTTATAAATAGAATAAATGCGGTTAAGTTGTTTGAAGGATACCGACTGTTAGCGGTTGACGGTTCGGATATTCATACGCCTGTGATCTCTGATGATCCGGATTCTTATTTCAAACAGGGAGATAGCAAAGCTTACAGCCTTTACCACCTAAACGCTCTCTATGATCTATGCTCGCATACATATTTGGATGCTGTTGTCCAAAAACGCAGAAACGCTAATGAACATCGCGCTTTATGTGATATGGTCGATCGATACGTTTCATCTATCCCTTCGATCTTTATTGCTGACAGAGGCTATGAATCTTACAACAACTTAGCGCACATTCAGCAGATCGGTCAGTTCTTTCTTTTCAGAATCAAGGATAGTTATTCAAACGGAATACTGCGTGGTTTCGATTTACCTGATGAAGATATTTTTGATCTCCCTATCTCTCTTTCATTAACCAACAAACAGTCTAAGTTAACTAAATCCCTTTGTAAAGATCGTAACCGATTTCGCTATAATCCTTCAAATTCAACCTTTGATTTCCTCCCCTCTAAATCTAAACACTCTGACCCTCCGTCTTTCTTTCAACTCCACTTTCGTTTAGTTAGACTAGAAGTAATTCCCGGTAAGTTCGAGGTTTTGATTACCAATCTTCCAACTGATTCTTTTCCTCCGGTTAAACTCAAATATCTTTATTCTCTTCGATGGGGCATTGAAACTTCTTTTCGTTCCCTCAAGTATACCATCGGGTTACTCTTTTTCCATTCAAAAAAGCCGGAGCATATCCTCCAAGAAATCTTTGCGAAACTCACCATCTACAACTTTACTGAATTGATTGCCGCCAGCATTTCAATTCGTAACGCGACGAGAAAACTAATTTACAGAATCAATTTCTCTGCCGCTGTTAATGTGTGTCGCAAGTTCTTCCTTGGATTCTGCACTCCGGACTTTGTTGAAGCTGTGATTCAAAAGAACATTCTTCCCATTCGCTCTTTAAAAGGCAGACCCAGATTACTTCATTCCAAACCTGCCGTCAGCTTCCTTTACAGAGTAGCATAATTACGCTCCTCTTTCAATATCTTTTTTTCAGACTGGACTTCCTCCGGTCTTCTTGTTGTACCTTCATTACAAAAATACAGCCGAGATTCTCATCTCGACTGTATTCCTATACTTTATTTTTCCTTATCTTAATGATATTGTTCCGCTCGGAAGGGCTTTTTGTTTTGGTAATATCAAAATCAATGATACTTAGTATTATTTGATCGGAGCGGTTGCGCACCGATATACTTCGTGTTGCCGAAG
>JBGUUF010000395.1:0-3217 GCA_045133435.1 Acutalibacteraceae bacterium | reverse complement strand
GTCCTTATCAAATTCGCTGTTCACTATGCACACGTTCAAACACACGTTTTTGATGTTGTAAAACGTGCATTTAACGTCGTCGTTGACTGACACGCACAGCAATATCTTCTCGGTTTCACTCGGCACTTGTTTCAGACGGACTACGATATTTTCATCCGCGCCATCGCCTTCGCCGGTGCGATTGTCGCCGCCGTATGACACTGCGCCTAAATCGGAAAATCCGTTATTGTAAAACACGAAATCGTTGTCACTGCCGACCTTGCCGTTTTTCTGCAAAAGAAATGCCGAAAGATCGAGGTCGCTGGACCGACCGCTTGTGACATCCCAGCTCAGTTCCGCACGAAGATACTTCGCGTCGGGCGCAAGCTGTTTCTTGACTGAAAACATTCCCATAAACCGATTCCCCCGTTTCCCGTATCACTGATAGAGCTTGATGATAGATTGCAGTCTGCTTGCCTCCTGCACAGGTCTGCCGCTGGAGCTAAAATACCACCCCTGAGCAAATCGCACTATCTCGGCAATGATAATTCCTGTCATATGGTTGTAATCATCCGTGAGGTTATACCGACATATCTCCTCGCCTGTTTTCCAGTTGACCACCTTAGTATAGGCGTTGTTTATCATGCCGAAATGCTGGCGCTTTGCCCTTGCGTCGTAGATATTGGCTACCAGCACGATCTTGCCGATGTTGGGCGGCAGCTTGGTAAAATGTATATAAATTTTTTCGTCATCGCCATCGCCTTGACCGGTGCGGCTGTCGCCTGTGTAAACTATCGAGTCATTGGCATTGCGCCGATGCTCGAAATATATCACATCGCACGCTTTATTGTCAAAACCGCAGAGAATCGCCGACAGATCGCAGTCTATCTGACATTTGCTCTGAGTGTCATCTATTCCCGCGCTGTCCCAGCCGAGGCAGACAATTACGCCGTTTACCTTCTTGTCAGGGGATGAAAGATTTATACGCTCACCTTTGCGCAAACTGATTGCCATAATAAATCATATCCTTTCCGTCAGGGTATATATCACACCAAGGAAATACTGATTATATTATACTATAATTTGCACGAAAATGCAACATATCTCATGCGGCAAGGCTTACTTTTTTTCCTTCATAACACTCATGTAGGCGGGGCGGATTATCTTGTTCATGCCGATTATTTCTTCGATTCTGTGGGCGCTCCAACCAACTATTCTGGCAATGGCGAAAAGCGGTGTGTAAAGCTCCACAGGAATGCCCAGCATCTCATAGACAAAGCCGCTGTAGAAGTCAACATTCGGACTCACGCCCTTGAATATGCGGCGCTTTTCGGCGATAAGCTTCGGCGCTTCCTCTTCGATTATATTATAAAGCGTGATGTTCTCGTATTCATGCTTATCTGCTGCAAGCTCCTCAACATACGACTTGAGAATGCGCTCTCTCGGGTCGGACACGGAATACACCGCATGACCCATGCCGTAGATCAGACCCTTGCCATCAAACGCCTGTCCTTCGAGGATCTTGGCAAGATATGCGCGCACCTCCTCGCGATTGGTGCGATCGGAAACGTGCTCTCTTATATCCTGCATCATTTCCATGACCTTGATATTTGCGCCGCCGTGCTTGGGACCTTTGAGCGAGGACATCGCGGCGGCTATGGACGAATAGGTGTCCGAGCCGGACGACGTTACCACCCGAGTGGTGAAGGTCGAGTTATTTCCGCCGCCGTGCTCCATGTGCAACATCAGCACGACATCAAGCACCTTAGCTTCAAGCTGTGTGTATTTGCTGTCGGGGCGGAGCATGCGCAGAATATTTTCCGCTGTGGACAGCTCGGGCAGCGGGCGGTGAATGTACATGCTCGCGTTGTTTTCGTAGTGATTGTATGCGTGATAGCCGTAAACCGCCAGCATCGGGAAAACCGCGATAAGCTCCATGCACTGTCTGATGCAGTTTTCAAGGCTGTTGTCATTTACCTTTTCATCGTAAGAAGCAAGCGTAAGTATGCTGCGCGTCATAGAGTTCATAATGTCCTTTGACGGAGCCTCCATTATTACGTTGCGTGTGAAATTGGTCGGGAGCGTCTTGCAGCTTCCCAGCATTTCGCAGAAATCCGCTTCGTCCTTCGCGTCAGGCTTTTCGCCGAAAAGCAGAAGGTAGGACGTCTTTTCAAATCCGAATTCGTCCTCACCGAGAGATTTTATCAAATCTCTGACGTTATAGCCGCGATACCACAGCTCGCCGTCGCAGGGACGAACCTCGCCGTCGATATTTTTAAACGAAATGATTTTTGAAATGCGCGTGAGTCCCGCGAGAACGCCCTTGCCGTTTTCGTCGCGCAAACCGCGGTTGACACCGTATTCTCTGAAAAGTCTGTCGGAAATGGTGTCATTTTCCACGCACACATCTTTCTTGCTCAATGTATACAAATCAAGTTTCTTATCGGTCATTTATTTAACTCCTTAATTTTCGCTGTGCTTAATTTCTTCATCCATTATTTCTTCAAGCTCCTTGAGTTGCTCAAAAAGCGAGATGAACCTCTCGCGCCCGAACTTCTCTACAACTCCCGAATAAAAGTCGTGCAGCGTTTCCTGCTGCTCTATTGCGGAGCTGATACCCTTATCGGTTATCTTAACATATGTGCCGTCCTCGCCGTTTCCGTCGTGCTTCCACTTGACCAGACCGCGCTCCTGCAGCGTGCGCGCAAGTCGGGAAACCTGTCCCATCGGCAGCTTGAGCATCTCCGCAATTTCCTCAAGATAAATTTTATTCTCGCCGTTTCCGTCGCTCACGGTTTTCAGGAGCATACGCAGTGCGACATAATCCGGAACCGTCATTTTGTGAAACAACTGCTGAACCCCAAATTTGCTTATGTTGTAGGAATGCAATGTGACATCGTTTGCAATTGATACAATATCGTCGTGCTTTTTAATATCTTTGTTCTCCATACTTGATCGACCATCCTTAACATGAGTTTTTGCTGTTATTATTTTTGACCGCAGAATATCATCCAAAACAAAATTTAAACCAATAATTTCATTTAAACCAATAATTCTATACAATAATCAGCTGCATAATCAAAAATAATAGTTTATTTTTCAACTATTATACCATATTTTGCCGATCAATGTCAATAGTAATACTTTTACCAGCTTAAACAAACTGTGCAAATACACAAAAACAGCACATATCTGTATAGTTTCACCGACATGTGCTGCTCTTTTATATTATTTTTTT
>JBGUUF010000394.1:0-4389 GCA_045133435.1 Acutalibacteraceae bacterium | reverse complement strand
CTGAAGATTAAAGCTTAGTGTAAAAACACAGCGGAGTTTCGATAAAAACGGAATCCCGCTGTATTTTTAAATACGAGTATTAAGGAGAGGATTTTTATGGAAACCTTTGACCCGAAAACGCACATATGCAAGTTTTTTTATCAGCAATACGATAAGAGGTATTGTTCTGCACATTCTATTTTGCGTGTGACGGGGGATCTATATTTGCGGGAATTGAAAATCGAGCTAGTAAATTCATCAAACAGCGACCTTATCGAAGAGGTATACGGATATAAAATAAATGATGAAGAAATGGAACGGCTTCTGCCGCTGCTGCGGTGGGAAGATTATGAAAAATTACGCGGGGTAAATGGATGGGATATGCAAAACAACGGCGGTTACAGAGACGGCTGGGGGTATGATTTTGCATGTCTTTCGGAAATCGGCCATCCGATGCTTCGATTTAAATTAAATGTTCTTTTCGACAATAAAAAACAACCGATGTACGAAAGACTTTGGGAATGGATAAAACAAAACTATTCAGACCGGACAGAATTTAAGAAAAAACAACTGCTGTGGTAAATAAAACAAACCTCCCTGAAACGAAGAATTATCGTTTCAGGGAGGTTTGTTTTATTTACGCTTCCGATGAGGAAGGCGAAGAATTCTGGGTATTGATGATGTTGAGTATCTCCTCGCGTATCTCCATATATTCCTTGGAATATCTCGCGCTCTCCTGATTCGCGCCGCCAATGTCATAGGTGAATTCAGTCTGGAATTCCTTGACTATGCGACCCGGGCGGGCGGACATTACAATGACGCGGGTGGCGAGGGCAAGCGCCTCGTCAACATCGTGAGTGATGAGGAAAATTGTGTTGCCCGTCTTTTGCCATATCTCGCGGGTGAGCGACTGCATGTTCACTCGTGTGAGAGCGTCCAGCGCGCCGAACGGCTCATCCATGAGTATCATATCAGGCTGATTGACCAGCACGCGGGCAAGAGAAGCGCGCTGCTTCATGCCGCCCGAAAGCTCATAAGGCTTCTGCTTCTTGAAATCCTGCAGACCCACAAGCTCCAGATATTTATCCACTTCTTCGGCAATTTTTGCCTTATCGACCTTGCGCATTCTGAGCCCGAATGCAACATTTTCGTATATATTCAGCCACGGATAGAGCGTGGGATTCTGGAATACAACGCCCCTGTGCCAGTCGGGTCCGTTGATAGGCTCGCCACCCATCGTTGCAGTACCCTCGGTGGGCTTGAGGAAACCCGCGATTATATTGAGCAGAGTGCTCTTGCCGCATCCCGAAGGACCCAGCACACAGATAAATTCACCCTTGCGTATATCGAGATTTACATTATTCAGCGCCTCAACAGCACCTTTTTCTCCTTCATATTGCAGGCTCGCATCCTTGATGGAAACCACTACATCACTATCCGAGTCATATTCGTAAATCGTTGCCACTGTGCTTTCAGCCATAAAATACAACACCGCCTTTGAACATTATATATTGATTTGAACTTTTTGCCGTTATGATCTTGTTCCCTCACGCACACTGTAAGCAGTCTCCACCGGGCAGACGAATATCTTGCCGTCGCCAGGTTTGCCTGTGTGTGCGGCCTTTATTATGGACTCCACCAATGCGTCCTGAATATTATCCTCGCAGAATATATTGAATATGCGCTTGCTCACAAGATTCGTCTTTACCGAAGGGTCGTCAGATGTCACGATATCAATGGGCATCTTGCCGCGACCCCTGCACTTCTGACAGGTAAATTCAGGGCTGCCTGCATCAAGCAGTGCCTTTTTGACCGCGCCGGTCTTGTTTGACCGAACTATAGCTATGATCTCTACCATGCTTCATACACCTCACAGTCCCGAAGTCTTGCTGCTGACGGTGTATGCCTTGGTCACATTAGTGACGAAAATATCTCCGTCGCCATAATGTCCGTCGCCTGTGCGGGCGGTGTTCATGATTATCTCAGCGACCTTTTCTTCGTCCTCGTCCTGAACGACTATGAGTATCATGTGTTTGGGCAGCTCGTCATAAAACACCTTATCGGTCTGCGCGCCTATTTGCTTGACGCGGTCGTAAACATCCATTCGGGTCATTGACGGGAATCCCGCCTCGAGCAACGCCTCGGCGACCTCGTCGGCTTTTTCTGTGCGGATAATGGCTCTGAGCATTTTCATAAAATTAACCCCTCCTTAGTCTGAAAAATATACCTTTATAAAATTATATCATTCCGCCACACATTTCGTCAAGAATTTCAGTAATAATATATGTATTTATTTACAAACGAATTCTTCTGTTTTTCTCGCTTTTATGACAAAAGCCACTGGCATTATATCGGAAGAAACCGCAAAATCACACCCACGCACCGAGAAATCAGTCAATAATCACCGCAGTCAGCCTTGCCTTCCGGAAAATAATGGGCATTTGGTGATTTTAAAATTTACATACACATTCAAAGTGCGGATCGGATCTTTTCGGTTCGCATTTTTTGACTGCCGCGATTTGTTGTTAAATATTCACTTGACCAAAATTGCCGCGCGTAAGTATAATATGACCGTAAAATAATTTTAAAGAGGGGAATGTTTGTGCTCCAAATTGCAATTTATGACCCGTCGGGGGAGCTCTCCTCACAAATCGAAGCTTTTTCATTCTGGCAGCAGTCAAATGACATGGTTTTGGTCGGAACTCTGACAGCGAAAAAAACTGAGGATTCTATCCTCGAGCATCATATAGATGTTGTGCTGGTGTCGGGGGACAATAACGAATTTTCCTGCAAGGATTTTATACGCCGGCTGCTCTCCAATTACAGCGAGACTTCTGTCGTCATAATAAGCCGCAAAGACAGCTACAGCGATGTGCGCAAGGCATTTCTCGCGGGGGCTTCAGATTATCTCATATATGACGGACTGGAGGAAAACCTGAAAAAAACTCTGCTGAAAATGTCAGGACTTCGCAGAAATGCTTACTTCAACAGCAAGATCTATGACAAGGTGCAGCTTTTGGCAAGCCATATTTTTGACGGCGGCGACAATGTACGGGAGCTTGTCTGCGACATTGTAGACACGGTTTACTGCGACTGGGGAAAAAATACGGTCGCCTGCCAGCAGGTGATAGAAAAGGTGCGGCAGGAATCCTATAAAATATTCGTGCGCCGCAAGCCGTGGCTGGAAAAATTCATATACCGCGGGGACTACATCCGCGACATAGGCTTTGACCTCAAATCGCGCTCGGAAACCGAAGCGGAGCTTTGCCGATATTATTCGGACGTCAACCTGCTTTTCAAAAAATACAACATCATCGACGTAAACCGAACGATATATTCGATAGGCAAAAGCGTCATACGTCAGGTGGATGAAAAGGTCACGCTTGAGTCGGTCGCGGGCGACGTTTATCTGAACAAGACCTATGTTTCCCACATTTTCAAGGAGATGACGGGCATCAGCTTTAATGATTTTGTGCTGGATGTGAAAATCGACAGGGCAAAGATACTGCTGCATTATCAGGACATGACCGTCAGCGACATCGCCGCGATACTCTGCTTCTGCAATTCGGGATATTTCAGCTCGCTTTTCCGAAAGCACACGGGAGTTACTCCATCGGAATATCGGCGCATGATAAAAAATAGTCAGCCCTAAATATCTTGATATATATGCTAAAGATTTTATATTGTAAAGTGGAAATCATCGTGCTATAATATGCGCAAGAAAAAGCAAAGGAGCTTACAGAGAGTTAAAAACTCGTAAGCTTCTTTTTCTTTTATCATCAGCAAAGGCGCTTGCATAGAGTATAAGCTCATGTAGGCGCCTTTCTTTTTTTCACAGCGAAAGGAGAAATATTTATGAACGTATCTGAAATTTTTGAAACCACGACTAAACAGGAAGTCTTTGATAAATCCATCACCTATTGGAACAGCGGCAAAACCAAAGAGTGGCTTGACCTCGGCATCGACCTCGTTATCGGCAAGCGCGAAGGTTATTATTTCTGGGATATGGACGGCAAAAAGCTCATGGACGTTCACATCAACGGCGGTACATACAGCCTCGGTCACCGCAATCCCGAGGTTATCGAAGCCTTGATAGAAGCCACCAAGAGTGTGGACATCGGCAACCATCATTTTCCCTCACCGCTCAAGGCTAAACTCGCCGAGACTGTTATAAAATCCTCCCCCGAGGGAATGAAGCATGTTATCTATGGCTCGTCGGGCGGCGAGGTAATTGACCTTGCGATCAAATGCGCGAGATGCGCGACCAACCGTTTGAAAATCGTATGCGTCAACAACTGCTATCACGGACATACAGGACTTGCCGTTGCGGCAGGCGCACCGCGCTACTGCGATTTGTTCCATGCGGAACGCCCGGGTGAGTTTATCAAAGTCCCATTCAACGACGTTGAG
>JBGUUF010000393.1:0-1467 GCA_045133435.1 Acutalibacteraceae bacterium | reverse complement strand
AGCAAAATGCAGCTTCATTGGACCAGTCGATTTCATTTGTGCTCAGCCAGCCGGGTGAAAAAACGGCTCTGCTTTATGTAAATAACGTGCTTTACACCGAAAAGAAGGATATTTCATGGCTCTATGACGTTACATTTGAGCGTCTTAAAGGCAATGTTGATTCGATAGTTTGCTCGGGCACGCGCGCTCTGGATATTGCTGTGCGTTTGAGATTGGGCGGATTTGATGACGACGAGATGGTCGTTGTGAATGACATCGACAATATCAAAGAGGACATGAAAAAGACAAAAGGCGCGGTTTATATTTTGGCAGCGTCCGCGTTCGGCAACGAGGACGGAATTATTGCGGCTTTGTCTAAGTAAAGGAGAGTGGTCAAAATGAAACCTGCTAAGAAAAAAAACACAGCGCCGAAGGCTCAGAAAAAAGTGAAAAAAGATATAAAAATCTTGCATGTTTACAGCGATGCGATGGACTTGTACGGCGATTATTTTAACGTGACTTGCGTGAAACAATCACTCGAAAAGCGTGGATTTAAGTGCAGCGTTGATACTACGGGCATCGGTGATGCAATTGATCCGACTGGCTACGATATGGTGTATATCGGTCACGGCAAGGCTCGCAATGTCGCGGCAGTCAGTGAACATTTCGTGAATTATGCAAATGCGATAAAGTCCGCTGTCAAGGGCGGCACCGTCTTTTTTGTGACAGGCAGCGCACGCCTTCTTTTCGGCAAGGAATTCACCACAGCCGAGGGCGAAGTCAAGCCGGGAATTGGGCTGTTTAATTATATCGGATACGATACCGGCAAGGTGTTCACCTCGGACGTTGTGGGCAAATTGATGACAGCTTCGGACGAGAGTGACATTATGACCTATGGCTTCGTGAATCGCACTCACTACATTTCGGGCAAAAATAAGCACCCGCTCTTCAAGGTGCTCAAGGGCGCAGGCGACGGTGAAGGCGACGAGAGCGAAGACGGATTTGAGGGGACACTATATAAAAATTTCTTCGGCACATGGCAGATGGGCCCATTGCTCGCAAGAAATCCTGCAATTCTCGAAGAAATCGTCAAGAGAATTCTCGGCGATGCTTATGTAAAACCCGCCGCGAGTTCTGAAAAATCTTTGGAAGAAAGAGCGTTGGAGCTTACATTGAGCGAATTTGATCTTGATAAATAATGTTGTGGGGAATGTATTGTTTACGATACATTCCCCGCTTTGCAAGGAGCGGATTGGGTTGACTAAAATTAAGATTTGCGGCATGACATGCAGGTCGGACATCGACTGCGTGAATCAGAATGATGTAGATTTTGCCGGGTTCGTGATGTTTTTTCCGAAGAGCAAGCGCAATATTTCTCGTTCGACTGCGGTTGAGTTAACGAAACATCTTGATCCGCGAATTAAGAGCGTAGCGGTTGTGGTTTCGCCCACGGTTGAAGAAATTGAAATTATAGAAAACTGCGGTTTT
>JBGUUF010000392.1:0-6027 GCA_045133435.1 Acutalibacteraceae bacterium | reverse complement strand
GGCGGCAGGTCGTCCTCCAGATCGTCGTCAGGCAAATCCGGCGGCATATTGTCCGCTAAATCGTCGTCAGGCAAATCCGGTGGTATGTCATCTTCCGAACTTTGAGTTTCCTGTGCGGGGTCTTTGCTGCTCTCGGCTGCGATCCTCTCATGCTCTGCCGCAAGCCTGCGCGCGCATTCCTCCGCGAAGCTGTCCATATCATCAAAATCGTTCGAGCAGTTTTCCCTTTCGTTTAAATCTTCCATGCTCCGTCATCTCCCTCCTTCAGCGATAATTAAAATTTATTCCGCCTCTGTCTCAACAGGCTTAAATACAGGCCTGCCCTTTATTTTTACGCCCTTGAAGCCTATAAAGAGAAGTACCGCTGCAACCAGTACACAGGCAATTGCCAAAAGCTGTGACACCTTTATCACATTGTCAACCAGCCACAGGCTGTCGGTGCGCAGACCTTCTATCCACGCTCTGCCCAGTCCGTACCACAGCAGATAGCAGAAGAACATCTGTCCGCGGAATTTGTAATAATATTTGCTGATAAAATGCAGCAGTACAAATCCCCACAGACACCATATAGATTCATACAGAAAGCATGGATGCACCGTGGTCGGACCGACAAACTTCGTCACCCCGTCCACGATTTCGGTATAACATGTATTCTCGCTGTACATGCCCCACGGCAGGTCGGTCATGCTGCCGAACGCCTCTTGGTTCATGAAATTTCCCCAGCGTCCTATGCCCTGACCGATAAGAAATCCTATGCCTACCACATCAAATGTAGATAAAATATCCAGCTTTCTCACACGGCACATTATAATGCCCGAGAGAAATGCCGCGATAATACCGCCGTAAATAGCAAGCCCGCCGTCGCGGATATTTATCATATCCCACAGGCTGTCGTAGCTGTCCAGTCTAAAGAACACATAGTAAGCTCGCGCGCCGATTATGCCGCACACCAGACCCACCAAAATCACATCAATAAGCGGGTCGATCTTTAAGTTAAAACGCTTGACATTGCAGAATGCATACACCACCGCCAGCACAAAGCCGGTCATTATAAGCAGTGCATACCAGTAGATCTCAAATCCGAAAATACTGAAAGCCACGCGGTCAATATTCAGTTCAATTCCCAATCCGGGAAAGCTCACATCCATAACACTGCCCCCTTATCTTCTGACCACCGACAATGTGAAATTCTCGGTGTCAAACTGCTCTCTGAAGCGCGCATTGGCTTCCTCCACAGTCACCTCGGCAGCCGCTTCCACAGCCTTGAAGGAATCCGTGCCAAAGAGCATATCATCCGCCAGACCGTTGGCGATGTCGTCGGTGTTGTTGTACGCCGACAGCATATCCGCATACTCGTTGCGGCGGGCGCACTCGAACAATTCGGGGTCGATGCCCTCGGCCTTGACGCGCTTTATCTCAGCGATGATCTCATCTCTCAGCGCCTCGGGGTCAGCCGACTGTCCCGCAAATATCATTGCCTGCGCGCCGTTGAGATACAAATACTCACTGCCGAACGAGGGATTGATAAGCCCCTTGTCGGTCATACGCTTGTAGAAATCAGATATTGTGCCGAACACCGCGTCGGAATTAATATTGGTGAGCACAAGCTCCTTGTCGGTCAGCTTGCGCGGAATTTCCTTGAAGCCGAGCTGGAATTCGGGGATAGACACGTCAAAATGCTGCTCAACGAAATCCGTCACGACCTTGCCGTCGTCCTCGGGATAACGGCGGTCGATGTTGAGCTTTTCTTTGGACTTGAGCATTCTGTCGCATATTTCAAGCACGGTATCGGGGTCAACATTGCCCGCCACCGCGATCGCCATGTTGTTGAGGTTGTAAAACGTATTGTAGCACTGATAGAGCAGGTCTGCCGTTATATCCGCTATAGATTCCACCGTGCCCGCGATATCCACGCGAATCGGGTGCTGCTTATACATACCGCCCATGAGGTTGAAATAAACGCGCCAGCCGGGATTGTCGTCATACATGCGAATCTCCTGCCCGATGATGCCCTGCTCCTTCTGCACCGTTTCGGGTGTGAAATAGGGGTCCTGCACGAAATCCAGCAGAATTTCCAACGACTGCTCAAAATTCTGCGAGCAGGAGAACAGATAATAGGTCTTGTCAAACGAAGTAAATGCATTGGCGCACGCGCCAGTCTAGGCATATCGCTCAAACGCACCGCAATCCTCGTTTTCAAAGAGCTTGTGCTCCAGATAATGCGCGATTCCGTCCGGCACGCGGGTGAATTCACCGCCGTTTACACTGAAATCGTTGTCTATCGAGCCGTAGCGCGTGCCGAACACCGCATACGCCGAATTATACTCGGGTTTCGGGCAGACCGCTATCTTCGCGCCTGTGGGGTGAACAGTGTAATAAACCCTCTCCCCCGTCAGCTTGCTCTCACGCACTGTAAATCTTTCTGATGCCATTATTCTTCGCTCCCCTCTGAAACCTCTGCTTTTTCGGGCGCAAGCAGATATATCGTATCCACACAGACCTTCGCGGCGCACTCCGCGACCTCGTCCCTCGTGACCGCTGAGATCTTCTCCGCAGCCTCCTCGGGAGTCATAACACTGCCGTCCATAAACTGAAGCGCATACCATCTCTCAATGGAATACACCGAGTCGTTTATCTCGGCGAATGCGTTGACCGCATAAAGCTTGGTCGCCGCCAGCTCTTCATCCGTAAATTTATTCTCCGCAGCCACAGCGAGCTGCTTCTTTATCTCAGCCACAGCCTTCTGATAATTGACCTCTTCCAGACCGCTCTGAACGAAAATCAAGCCGTTCTTGCGCAAGTAATTCGACGAGCAGTAGTAGCACAGGCTCAGCTTTTCGCGCACGTTGTTAAAGAGCAGACTTGTCGCCGTACCGCCGTAGAGCATCGACATAAGCCGCGCCGCCATTGTATTTCCGTTTGGCTCGACTACGGGAATTCTCATGCCGATAACCATTTTTGACTGCTGAACATCCATGCGCTCCACAACCTCGCGCTCAGCCGACACCTCAGGCACGGCAGGCGCAGGCGGAAGCTGCTTGTACTCGCGGTTTATTTCACCGAATGCACTGCGGAACTTCTCAGCAACGGCTTCACCGTCCGCAGTTCCCACCATGAGGATATTCACCGCCGCAGATTTAAGCATGTTCTGCCATGCTTCGACCAGCACTTCGCGGGTGATGCTCGGCAGGTCCTCGGCGTAACCGCCCGACTCAATGCCGTAAGCTTCATTCTCGCACATGATGGCGGCACAGCGGTGTTTTGCATACTCGCCCTTGTTGTTGATTATCGAGGTTATGCGCTCGTTGGCAAGTCTCAGCGAGGTTTCAATGTCCTCACTGCGGAAAATACTGCCGTCATCCTCCTTTGCGGGGCGGAATATCATCCCGCAGAGCAATTCAGCGCATCCAACCGACACCTTCTCGCCGTCGGGAATGAATCTGTCGTCGGGCATTGAAATTTCCACAGTCACCATCTGACAATGTCCTATTCCCGACACCGACGCGCTCACCTCTGCGCCGTAGAGCATGGCAAGACGGCGGCGGAAAAGCGTGTACTCGGGATAATCCTCGCAGGAACGCTTGAGCATACCGGCCAGCACCGCATTGGCTGTGACATGCTCTCTCGACAGCGGCATTATGAAATGCACCGAAATGCAGCCTGTCTTGAACCTGCTCTCCTTAATGTATCTGAAAGATATGCCGTCGCCCAACTCCCGGCAGTACATCTTTTCAACACTGTTTTCAATCATTGTTTAAAAGTCCCCTTGCATAAAAAAGTATAAAAAATCAGTCAGCGTTGCCCGCATCATATTCAGGCTCGATGTAATCCTCTATATCGTGCTCCTGTCCCTCGTCCGAAAAATATTTTTCAATGTATTCCTCGGGCATCTGCGCGCCGTCGGCGGCGGAACGCTGCTCCGAATTCATGGCACGCAGCGCGATCCCGCTCATTAGCATTATCAAGCCAACCGCCACGACTACCACAGACACCACTCTGATAATAAAGAGTTTGTTTTTCACTGCAATTCTCCCCGCTGTTTAGAGCAGCATCAGCCAATATAGCTTTCAATTGCCGACAGGTCGAGCATATCGCATTCCTTGAGGAATTCATACAGTTTCGCGGCGATCTTCTTGCAGCCGCCCTCCTGCATGCTCTCGAGATTAAGCGGCATTATCGGGTCGTGCACGCTCAGTCTGAGCAGGAACCAGCCCTGCGCATCCTCAAACGACACTCTCAGACCCTCGCGGTTGTCGTCAGCGATGATCCAGTCCTCACGCTCCTGTGCGAATTTTTCCAAATCTGCAAGCACCTTTTCGCCGTACTCGCGGAAATCCTCTGCCTTTATCTTGAATCTCAGCTCGCTTTCCTCCAGCGGCTCTTCCAAATCAGCCGTCAGTTCGGCAAGTGTCTTGCCCTGAGCGCGGAGCTGTGCCATCTTGATTATGATTTTCGTCACCAAATATGCGCCGTCGTCGAGGAAATAATTCTCCTTGAGCGCGGCGTGACCGCTTGTTTCGATTGCCAGCGGGCAGTTTTCGCCCTGCTCGTTCAGCTCTATCGCGCGGTTGATAACATTTCTGTAGCCTCTGCGATAGCGGTAATGCACACCGCCGAGAGTTTCTTCGATAAACTTCTTCAAGCCGGCGGATGTCGTGGAGTCGGTGACAATAGTTCCGCCGGGGCAGTTCTCGAGCGCGATAGCCGAAGCCAGCGCGACCAGGCGATTGCGGTTTATCTCCGCGCCGAAATTATCCACAGCGCCGCCGCGGTCAACGTCGGTGTCAAATATAACGCCTAAGTCAGCCTTTGAAGACAATGTTGCATTGCAGATAGATTCCATCGCCTGCTTGTTCTCGGGATTCGGGATGTGATTGGGGAACATTCCGTCCGGTTCGAGATAGACGCTGCCCGAAATATCCGCACCGAGCGGTTCGAGAACGTCATAGGCATAGAATCCGCCCGCGCCGTTGCCTGCATCCACAACGATATGGAAGCCTTCGAGCGGCTTTTCGTAATTCTCGCTCTTGACCTCGCGGCAGATAATGTCGCGCAGGTGTGCGGCATACTCGGTCATGTAGTCGATATTTTCCACCTTGCCACCGTCGCTTGTCTCGGGGAGCTTGCCCTCGTCACAGAAGCCGAGGATAGCTTCAATATCGCATCCGTCCAGTCCGCCCGCAGGAGTGAAAAATTTCAGTCCGTTGCGGTGATAGGGATGATGGCTGGCGGTTATCTGGATCGAACCGTCGCACTCTTTGTCCAGCGTTATCATAAACATAGCGGGAGTGGAGGAAAGTCCGCAGTTGAGCACGCTCGCGCCGCAGTTGACCATAGCATTGACCACTGCACTGCGGATTCTCTCAGCGGAAATACGGCTGTCGTGACCCACTGCAACCTTGAGTTCGGACACAGCCTTGCCAGTCTTTTGCGAAAGCCATACCAAAAACGCCGCCGCCATTGAAGCCACGGTATCGTCGGTGAGGTTGAGCGGCTCGCCCTCAACACCGTCCACTGCAACTCCGCGAATATCTGTACCACTCTTAAATTGTTTCCAAAACTTATTCATAATAGCCAAAACCTCTCTTTAATTCTTTTAAGTCAATTTGCATTAACAATTATTAGTAATTATACAACAAAAATTACATTACATCAAGTATAGATTTTTTTAATACAAATCGGACACAATTAAATTATGGTTACAATGATTGAAGGCTTTACCGTTAAACTTGGACTACATTAATTATTAATTATTAATTCTTAATTGTTAATTATTATACCGGAGGATAATCTGATGAACAGCAGCAATTTGATCACCCTGCAAGGGGTCAGTAAAATATATGGCGGCGGCGAGATAAAGGTGCGCGCGCTCGACAGCATAGACCTCGCCATAAACGAGGGCGAATTCACGGCGATAACCGGGCATTCCGGCTCGGGAAAATCCACGTTGATGAATATTCTCGGCTGTCTCGACACGCCCGACCGCGGCAAATACATGCTGAGCGGCCGCAACACCGCCGACATGCG
>JBGUUF010000391.1:0-2046 GCA_045133435.1 Acutalibacteraceae bacterium | reverse complement strand
GACTGTCCGTAATACGCGCCATAAAAATCTTCCTTGGCGGTCAACTCGCGGTAATTGCCCACGATACGCTCGTCCGCCCCCATCGCTTCGGCGATCTTGTCGGCGGCACTCACGATTTTTTCCTGCCGCCAGTGCGGATCGGTCTTGTAATAATCGTCGATCGAAAGGCTGTCGGTGATGTCGATATACTCGGCAAATTCCATGCCGCCGCGCACAGTCTCGATGAGATTTTCATAATTCGGGCGCAGATAGCCGTGTTTTTCCGCCAAAAAATAATGCTTGTCCGGCACTATCGACAGATAAATTTTTGAATCCGTACCGCGCAGATATTGCTCGTAAATGCTGTTGAATTTCGCCACCGCAGAATCCACCGAGCTTTTATTGAGCGGATATTCTATCTTCGCGGCGTGACCGTCGGCGAGGTAAATGCCGTTGTTGTCCTTCTGCATGAACACACCGAAGGCGGAAACCGACTTCATCCGCCTGAACAAATCCCGCTCGGGAAACTGGTCGGCGGCATAATCCTCAAACTGCGCCATAAATCTGCCGCTCACTATATTTTCTGCCCTGAATTCAGGCTTCTGCGTCAGCTTCCTGCGCTCGCTCACCGAAATTTCATCGGCGGGTTTCAGCATTGCACACAGCGACAACGCTCCCCAGACTGCCGCCACTACGAGCAATCCGAGCGTTTGTTTCTTTTTCGCGCTCATTTCCCCGCCTCCTAAAATCTAAAATAGAGAAACGGGTTAAACGACCCGTCCACTAGATACGCCGTCGCCGCAAGCAGGAGAATTATCATCCCCGCAGGCTCGGCAACGCACATAATTCTGCTCGACCGTTCGGAACTGCGCGCTTTCTCAGCAAGCCTGCTGACGATGGGGGTACAGCCGATAATCGACACGGCGATCAGCACCGCGAAACTCCGCAGATAATACCCCGCCGCGTCCGACATCAGCGGAACTCCACGCCCGAACATTCCGCCTATATCCGAGACAGCCTGCTCCATGCCGTCTGCGTTGAATATAACGAAGCTGAGCACCACAAAAAACATCACATACATTTCCGAAACCACGCGCGGCACCTTCGCGAGTATATCGCCCAGCCACATTTTTTCCACCAGCAGCAGCACCGCGAACATCAATCCCCAGCAGACGAAATTCCACTCTGCGCCGTGCCACAGTCCCGTGAGCAGCCACACCGTCAGAATATTCAGCACCCAGCGTGCCCTGGATACGCGGTTGCCGCCCAGAGGAATGTATACATAATCGCGGAACCAGCCGCCGAGTGACATATGCCACCTGCGCCAAAATTCCGTGATACTGCGCGAGATGTAGGGATAATCGAAATTTTCGGGAAATCTGAAGCCGAGAATTTCGCCCAGACCTATAGCCATGTCGCTGTAACCCGAAAAATCGAAATAAATGTGCAGTGTGAATGCGATTGCATACAGCCAGTAAAACACAACGGATTTTTCATCCGACTCGCGGAATACATTGCACAGCATGCCGAGCTGATTGGAAATCAGCACCTTTTTCGCCAGTCCCACAATAAATCTTCTCGCGCCGCTGTACAGCTTTTCCACTGTGATACTGCGGCATTTGAGTTCCGCCGCAACATCGGCGTACCGCACTATCGGTCCCGCGATGAGCTGTGGGAACATCGAAACATACGCGCCGAAATTTATGATATTCCTCTGCGCCGCCGAGTCGCCGCGATAAACATCTGCGATATAGCTTATTATTTGAAAGGTGTAAAAGCTGATGCCGATGGGCAGTGCGATTCTGAGCAGCGGTATCCCAAGTCCCGTCACCGCGTTGATATTTTCAATAAAGAAATCGGCATACTTGAAGTATCCCAGCATGGCAAGGCTCAGCACTACCGAAATTATCATGCATATCTTCGCCATTCTGCCGCTGCGGAATTTCTCGATAAGCAGGCCGAAGATGTATCCCAGAACTATCGAAACCGCCATCAGAATGAGGTAAACCGGTTCGCCCCATCCGTAAAATATCAGGCTGAATACAAGCAGAATTGCGTTCTGAACGA
>JBGUUF010000390.1:0-9502 GCA_045133435.1 Acutalibacteraceae bacterium | reverse complement strand
TTCCGCCCGGTACCTGATAAAGAAGTGTCTTGGAGTCAACTTCGAGGACCTTTGTGTTCATCAAGCCGCTTTCGAGGTACTTCTGGCGAAGAGTCTCAACATAATCGCGTATCTGAGCGAGGAGGTTGAGGTCAAGACCTGTGTCGTACTCTGTGCCCTGGAGAGCAGCGACCATTGACTCGGTTGCGGGGTGAGATGTACCCAGAGCGAGCGGTGACATAGCTGTATCAATAACATCAACGCCTGCTTCAATGCCCTTGAGCAATGTCATGGAAGCAAGACCGGATGTGTAATGTGTGTGGAGCTGGATCGGGATCTTGACAGTTTCCTTGAGAGCCTTTACAAGGTCGTAAGTGCCGTAAGGCGTGAGCAGACCTGCCATATCCTTGATGCAGATAGAGTCTGCGCCGGCATTTTCGAGAGTCTTGGCGTACTTGGTGTAGTAGTCAAGTGTGAATACAGGACCTGTGGTGTAGGAAATACAGCCCTGAACATGTCCGCCGTACTTCTTTGCGGCGTTGATGGATGTTTCAAGGTTTCTTATATCGTTGAGAGCGTCGAAAATACGCATAATGTCGATACCGTTGTCGATCGACTTTGCAACGAAATATTCAAGAACATCGTCTGCATAATGACGGTAGCCGAGCATATTCTGACCTCTGAAGAGCATCTGCAGCTTGGTGTTTGGGCAAGCCTTGCGGATAGTTCTCAGACGCTCCCACGGATCTTCATTGAGGAAGCGGAGGCAGGAGTCAAATGTTGCACCGCCCCAGCATTCGAGTGAATGAAAACCGACCTTGTCCAAATCTGCGAGCATGGGGAGCATTTCTTCGGTTGTCATTCTTGTGGCGATCAGTGACTGGTGAGCATCACGCAGCACTGTTTCTGTTACTTTAATCTGTGCCAATGTCAGCACCTCCAAATCAAGAAATTAGCCCAAAGAAACGAGTGAAGCACCGGACTCAACACTCTGTCCCTTAGTGACATTAACAGCAACTACCTTTGCATCCTTGGGAGCAACGATAGCATTTTCCATCTTCATAGCTTCGAGAACTACGAGTGTATCGCCAGCCTTGACGGAATCGCCGACCTTGACCTTGATTTCGAGAACTGTGCCGGGCATCGGAGAATCTACAGACTCTCCGCCTGCTGCTGCGGGAGCTGCCTTGGGAGCGGCAGGAGCAGCGGGTGCTGCTGCAGGAGCTGCTGCGGGTGCGGAGGATACTGCGCCGCCCACTTCTTCGACCTGAACGTCATAAGCTACACCGTTAACGGTAATCTTCAAATTTTTCATGGATTATTCCTCCTGATATATGTCACAAGTTTTATTGAATTAAAGCTGAATGTTGGAATGCTTCTTAGGCAGGCGTGTTACCTTCTTGCTGGAGAGCATTTCGAGCGAAGCGGAAACCATAGCGCGTGTGTCTGCGGGAGCGATAACATCGTCGATGTATCCGTCTGCCGCTGCTGCTGCGGGAGCCGCAAGAGTATCCTTGTATTCCTCAACGATCTCGGCGCGCTTTGCAGCGGGATCATCGACGCCCTTGAGCTTGTCGCCGTACATGATAGCTGCAAATGTCTCGGGAGCGAGAGGTGCGATAACTGCGCTCGGCCATGCGACTGTGAAGTCCGCATTAGCTGCGCGGCCTGCCATTGCAACGAATGCAGGACCGTAAGCTGCGCCTGTGATAACTGCAAGCTTGACTGTGGTAGCCTCGGCATAAGCGTGTGTCAGCTTTGCCGCGTCGCGCACTGAATCGAAGCCGTAGGTGTCAACGAGAGTTACAACGGGGAGCGAGAATGCGTCGCAGAATCTGACGAATCTTGCTGCCTTAGTGCAGCCCTCAGCGTCGATCTTGCCGTTGTTGTATCTGCTTCTTGTAGCCACGATACCCACTGTCTCGCCGTCGATAGAAGCCAGACCTGTGAGCACTGTTTTGCCGTAATTCTCCTGGAATTCAACCAAACTGCCGGCATCGACAACAGCCGATGTGATGTAAGAAACTACCTTTGCATCTGTGCCGATAGTGCCTGCAACAGCGTTAAGCTCTTCGCCGGAGACGACGGGAGCCTCATAGTCACAGCCAAGGGCAACACCGAGGTTGTTTGAGGGGAGCATAGCAACGAGCTGGCGAGCCTTTGCGATAGCCTCGTCAACATCCTTTGTGAGGATGTGAACGCTCTCGGCTGTGTTCTCAGCCTTCTTGCCGCTGCCGTTGGTCTCAATGCCGAAATCTGCGCCCTCTGCGGCGATAACGACATCAGCGCTTGAAGCGATAAGTGCGTTTGTACCGACACATGTGCCTGCGACTACGGAGATCTGAGGAACAACGCCCGACAGACTGCTGCTCCAAAGGAGCATATCGCCGTAAGCTGCGAGGATCTCGCCGCCCTGCTTGAGACGAGCGCCCTGTGAGTCGAAAATACCGACAACGGGTGTGCCTGTCTTAGCTGCAAAATCGTAAACCTTCTTAATCTTGCCTGCCTGTGCCTTGGAAATCGCACCGCCGGCTATATCGCCGTTCTGTGCAAATGCGTATGCACGCATGCCGTCAACAGTGCCGTAAGCCGTGACGACCTCTGCAAGACCGCCCTCAGACTTGACCATGGAATCGAATTCCACCATCGAGCCTTCGTCAAACAGCTTTGCGAGGCGCTCATAAGCCACAGTACCTTTTACAGTTTCTTTTGTTTCAAGAACTTCCTGCAATTTGCTTTCTACACTCATTGCTGAACCCCCTATAGTTATACATCTGAGGAACCGCCGAAAGACGCCCCTCAATACTGCGACCGACGGCAGCACCGTGCGGATATGAGCCGCCTGATGAACATTCCGCCGCGATCACGGTATACAAAAATCATATTTTACATTAATTATATTACACACACAGCGCATATACAAGATTTTATTTGATATTCGCTCAGAATTTCCCTATTTTTTACAGAAATGCACCACTTTTTCTGTATTAATTGATGTAAATTGTTCATCGGTTTTAAACCCAACTTTTTCAAAAACAGGGTCATGCAGCGATTTCGGAGCAGTCACCTTCGGCACAGCGCGATTGAATGCATAAGATGCCGCGGCGCGTATCAGAAGCTCCTCCGTAAAAACGTCGTTTGCCTGCATTGTGTGTATGCTTGCCACAGCGTCCTGCGCCAGTCCGCTGACTGTCAGCGAAAGGCTGCCGACCTCCTCGCCGTTCTCGTGTGCCATAAGCACTGTGGCATCGGCGGGAAGTGCATTCGCCGCGATATATTGGCTTAAATTTTCTCCGCTGAGCGGATGAATTTCTATCATATTCTTGCCCTCGCTTACTTTTTCTTTTTCTGAGCGCGTCTCTGTCTCGATGCTGATATCTGTGCCGAGGCTGTGAGCGAACGAAGCTCGTCATCGTTAAGATCGCGCCAGTCGCCCTGCTTGAGCATTCCCAGCTTGACGTTGCCTATCGCAATGCGTTTGAGTCGGATAACATCAAGTCCCAATTCCTCGCACATCTTGCGGATCTGGCGGTTGCGTCCCTCATAGAGCGTTATCTGCATTACGTTGCGGTTTTCTTCTTTAACAATGAGATTTACATCGGCGGGCAGTGTCATCTGACCGTCTATCATCAGACCCTCCGACAGCTTTGCGAGCATATCCTCCGTGACCTGCTGTCGCACGGTAACGCGGTAGGTCTTGGAGACATGGCTGCGGGGGTGCGAGATGTAGTTGGCGAAATCGCCGTCGTTGGTCATCAGCAGCAAGCCCTCGCTGTCGCGGTCAAGACGTCCGACGGGGAACACGCGCTGTTCCACATTTGCCACCAGCTCGGCAACGCACTTGCGCCCCAGTTCGTCATCCATCGTAGTTACGAATCCGCGCGGCTTGTGCAGCATTATGTAGACCTTGCGGCTGTTCTGCGGCACTAATTTCTTTGAGCCGACCGTCACCTTGTCGTTCTTTGGATCGACCTTGTCGCCTATCTGTGCAACTCTGCCGTTCACACGAACCTTGCCGTCAGCGATAAGCTGCTCCGCTTTTCGTCTGGAGGCAATACCGCAGTCGGCGATCATCTTCTGAAGCCTGATTTTTTCAGCCATTGTTTATTTCATCCTTTTGATCTAAAAATTTGATTATAAAAATATAGGTAAAATTCGATACTCCCCCATTTTATGGGAGAATACCGAATTTTTTAATTCCGGTCTAGCTTTCCGAGCTGTACTGTATCGCCTGCATATATTCCGAGAACCAGCCGCCTGTTGTGGCTTCAACGCTTTCTGTGGCAGTTATCGGATAGCTGGCGATGACTTGACCGTCGGCGATATACTGCAAATATCCCACGACGTCGCCCGCCTCGACCGGCGCATAGATGAATTTATCATAAACCACCTGCTTCTTTACACTGCCTTTCTGGGTTTTCAGCAGGTTGATCTTTTCATCAGCATTGCATTCCACCTGCACAGTCTTTTGAGAGCCGCCCACTATCACTGCGCCGAATTCCGATATATCGGGGTCAACATCCATCTGCGTGTACAGGCTTTTAGCGTAGTCATACATCTTGCGGTGATTAGCCCATCTGGAGCTGTCATTGAGCGACACACAGACCAAGCTCAGCCCCTCGTCCGTGGTGACATGCGACACAAGGCACTCGCCCGCGAGACTGGTAATACCCGTCTTGATGCCATCGCAGCCCTTATATCCGTATTTCTGTCCTTGCAGCAGATAATTATGGGTGATGAGATTTCTGCCGCGCGGGTAGTCATCATAGTAAATCGAACGCACCTTGAAGTTGACAATATCGGCGAAGTCGGAATTCTGCATAGCGTATTTGCCGAGCAGTGCCATATCGTATGCTGTAGAATAATGAGCGCCGTCAGAAAACTGATCCAGTCCCGAGGGCGTATCAAAGTGGGTATTCAGCATTCCAAGCTCGCAGGCCTTCTCGTTCATCATGGAGACAAAGTCCTCGATAGTGCCGCCCACAGCGATGGCAGCGGCATTTGCAGCGTCATTTCCCGACCACATCATCATGGCCACGCACAGGTCGTATACGGTTATTTTATCTCCGACCTCAAGACCTATCAATGTGCCGTCGAGCTGCTCGAAGCATTCCTCTGTTATAGTGACCGAACGCCCTATATCGCCCGCTTCCAGCGCGAGAATACAGGTCATTATCTTGGTGGTGCTCGCCATAGGCATCTGATTGTTTTCATTCAGCCCGTAAAGCACGGCACCGGTATCGCAGTCCATGACTATCGCCGAGCCTGCACTAATATCAGGCACATCCAGCGTAGGATTTTCGGCGGTCGTAGTTGTAGTAGATGCCGCCGTTGTGCTGTTTGAAGTCTGCGTTGTCGAGCTTGTATCTGTTTTTGCCGTAGTTGTAGTTTTGGAGCTATTGGACGCTGTGGTGGATGATGTCACATTTTTCGCGACGGTAGTTTTTGTACTGCTTTGAGAAGAGGCGGTTGCCGACACCGTGAAGGTCATCATCATGGACAACGCCACGATCAGTCCGACCGCCTTTTTATATATCAAATTCATCGTTTATGATCCTGCCCTTTCACAGTAAACAATTATCTGTGTGTATTATTTCCGCCGTTATGCACATTATTCCGCAAAAGCGCTCAGGGAAAAATTATTCAGCAGATTCAGCTATCGTTTCATCCAATGTCAAAGGTTCGGCTTTTTCCGCCTTTTCTGCGGTTTCGGAGGAAACCTCCGGCTCTGCGGGTTTATCCTTGGAAACACCCGCCAACAGGTCGCTCACCTTGTCAACGAGGTTGGGTATCATGCCCACCGCCTTGTCGAGCGAATTCATGTGGTTGTCTATCTGGAGCAGACGGACATTGCTGCCGTTTATCACAAGAAATGCAACAGGCTGCACGGTAACTCCCGCGCCGCCGCCGCCGCCGAAGCAGCGATGTCCCGCCTTGCCATCAAAATCCGAGCCGCCCGAGGCAAAGCCGTAGGACATCTTGGAGATCGGGATGATCGTGGTAGTACCGCTGACTATCGGGTCGCCGATAATGGTTGAAACGTCAACCATCTCCTTTATCTTGGAGAGAGTTGTGTCCATCATGCCCTTTATGGGATGCGATGCGGTCTTAGCCTTCTCCGCCGCGGAAGTTTCGGCGGCAGTTGTGTTTTTTTCTTCTGTACTCATATTCAAATCAGCCTTTCTTTTGATTTTTAACTGTAAATTTTATCTGACTTATCACGAATTTGACCAGCGCACACAGTGCGTGCCACAGCACGAGCACGGGGAATACTACAAATTCGCCCTCAAAATATATTCTGCCCTCATCACTGTCAAAATTCGGTGTTATCTCAATATCCTGACTGTATCGCCGCGCACTGCCCAGCAGATACGACAGTGCCGGGAATGCGACTGCACAGACCTCGCCGTATTTTATCGCGGTATCGGCGGCATCCTCGCCGACTATCTCGGCTCTCAGCACAAATTGATTCACCGCGATCCCGCGATAAATCCTCACCAGACAGCCGCCCATCAGCTTGCCTAAATCCACAAAGAATTTTATCGCGCCCCAAAATCCGCGTTCCTCACGCAGTGAACCGAAAAGACTCTGCTCAGTAGATTTAGTCTTGGATTTTTGCGAACTGCCCGAACCCTGTCTTTTCTTCTTTCGGGATTTTGATTTAGCTTTTTTGACCGCCGCCTTCAGCCTGCGGAATGTACGTTTGATAAATTGCGCCGCCTTGGAACACCCGCGTTTTATCGAATGCCACGATTTTTTCAAAAACCCCGAAACCGACGAAACTATCTTGCTGAATATCGTCGGCTCCTTGGCAGTCTGCTCCGCCTCAGTTCCATCGCCGCCGAATTGCTTTGATAATCGCAGAAAAAGATATTTTATTGTGATTGCCGTCGCGCCGTCGTATTTTATCCCGACACACACGGGAATACACAACGCTACCGCAAGCAGTATTAATATTATCAGCAGAAGAACGCCGATTATTTTTAAAATTATCAAAAGCGTCCCTCCCGACTTGAATTGCACTAGAATTGTTCGATAATCTGTAATTTATCTGCGTGACGGTCGATTGATTTTTGACGTCCACTCGAAAAATCTCCGATTTTTCTTGTTAGTTTTTTATTATGCGAAGCTGCGCTTCGCGTATATTTTTCTATTTTAAGTTTACCTTACACTTTGGTTTTGCAGGGCTCTGCCCCACCGCCATTTACTAAATGGCGGTCTCCCCTGCAAGGGCTTAACCGCTATTCAAGGAATAGCGGTGTGCCCCTTGACCTGCCAAAGGAGCTAACCGCCATTCAAGGAGTGGCGGTGTCCCCTTTTGGAAACCCATTATAGGTTTCCTTATCAAGTCTTCTTTTTATTCTTCACTATTTTGTCTCAAATTTTCCTCTATTGCTTCTTCCACGCTTATCTGCGCATTCTCGGCTGTCTCCGACGGCACTGTGGGCAACTCGCCCATTGATTCCAGTCCGAAGCATCTCAGAAAATTCGGACTTGTCGCGTACTGCATCGGTCGTCCCGGCAGGTCAAGCCTGCCTCTCTCCTCGATGAGGTCACGCGCCAACAGTGTATTCACAACGCCCGAACAGTCCACGCCGCGCACACGCTCCACGAAATTCTTGGTAACAGGCTCATTATAAGCTATTACCGCCAGCACCTCCATCGCGGCATTCGACAAAGGCACGTCCTTCTTCAAATCCAGCAGCGTGCGTATCATCGCCGCGTATTCATCGCGCGTGGTGAGCTGATACTGCTTGCCCAGCTTGACCACCTTCAGCGCACTGCCGCTCTCGTCGTAATACTCGTTAAGCTCATTGCACAGGCTGTCTATCATATCCATGCTCACGCCCAGAACGCCCGCCATTCGCTCACAGCTCACGGGATCTCCGCCCGCGAAGATCATCGCCTCTACTGCTGCTCTGAGTCCGTTTGATTCCAATTGCGTCCACCACTCTCGTTAATCGTCATTACTTCGTTATCGTCAATATTCACCTTGCGGTTGCGTATAAGGTCGAGCACCGCAAGAAACGTCGCTATCAATTCACTGCGCGACTCGGCATGCTCAAACAGCACGGAAAATCTCAGCCTGTGCGCCTTGTAAATTCGTTTGAGCACATAGCCTATCCGCTCCGTGACCGAGACGATCTTCTTGCCCACGATAGCGCGAAAATTCTCCTTTGACGGCGGCTTGCGGCGCATTCCGCGACCCACGGCATTGATGTAAGCCTTGAGCAGCTCATCCGAGGAATGACTGCGGCTGTAGGTCGTGTCGTGGTCGATTTTCATTTCCTTGCGCGTAAAGCCGTCAAAGCTCGCCTGTTCAGCCAATTTGCCCGCCATCTGCTTGCAGAGCTGATACTCGATAAGCTCGCCGCTGAGTTCCTTTTTGAGTTCCTCAGCCTCTTCCTTGCGGGGCATGAGCATAGCGGTCTTGATGTAAACCAGTCGCGAAGCCATTGTGAGAAACTCGCTGGAAACATCCATATTTTCCAGCCGCATCATGTCGATGTGCTCCATGTACTGCTCCAACAGCTCGGCAACGGGGATGTCGTAAATATTCAGCTTGTTTTTTGATATAAGATAAAGCAGCAGATCCAGAGGTCCCTCAAAAACCTCAAGTTTATAAGAAATCTTCTCCATGCTTCATGTCCGTCCTTAAAAATTCAGCAAAACAGTTGATTCTATCAATAACTTAACACATAATGGATATAATTTTCTGCAAGTCCGATTCCAAGCGCGTCAAAAACCTTGTTCACACCGCTGAACATCGTATTTACCAGCCAATATTCCACCGAGCTGAGCGGACCGCTTATAATGTTGATAAGCACGATGAAAAGCACTACATAGAGCATCGGAGGGATGGAGGAAGTCAGCTTTCTGAACGCATTTTGGATGTTATACATAATTTTGTCGGGAATGAGCCAGTTGAATATCCTGCCGCCGTCGAGCTGACCGATGGGAAGCATATTAAACACAGCAAGTCCAATATTTATAAATATAAGCGTCGGGAGCACATAGCCTATGCAATCATATGCCGCATCAGACATATTGAAGCAAAGCAGTGTGCGGTAAACTATCAGCCAAAAAATCGACATCAGCAGGTTCGACAGCGGACCCGCAAATGCGACCAGAGCCATATAACCCTGTCTGCGCTTCTGATTTTTAAATCTCACTGGGTTGACCGGCACGGGATTTGCCCAGCCGAAGCCGATAAGCAGCATGCAGATAGTACCCGTCACATTCAAGTGCGACATAGGATTGAGCGTGAGACGACCTGCGCGTTCTGCGGTATCGTCGCCCAAAATCTTAGCCATAAGCGCTTGCGAGCATTCATGCATCGGCAGCACGCTGAAAATCAAAATCGACATTGTGAGCAGATAAAGCACTATCTGAAGCATATCTCCGCTTAAAAGAACACTTAAAATTCCCATAAAATACACCCTTTCAGTGTCATGTGTAAAATTCGTACTTATTTTTATAATTATATAATATGTCCACCTGAAATTCAAGCACTATATTGTTA
>JBGUUF010000389.1:0-5065 GCA_045133435.1 Acutalibacteraceae bacterium | reverse complement strand
AGCCAAGATGGTATCCAGACAGATAGAAAGCGCACAGGCAAAGGTCGAAGGACGCAACTTCAGCATCAGAAAGAACGTCCTGAGATACGACGACGTTATGAATCGTCAGCGCGAAATAATCTACTCTCAGCGCGACAAGGTGCTTGACGGCGAGAACATCCGCGACAGCATTCTCAAGATGATCGACGACTCCATTTCCAACAATGTTGAGCTCTACCTCGGCGCTGAGGATAAGGACAACTGGAATTTCGAGGGTCTGCGCACCAATTACATCAACCTGCTCACCACTGAGGACGATTTCGACTACTCGGTCGAGGACCTTGACACCGTTGAAAAGCAGGACATCATCAACGAACTCACCAACCGCGCTCATGCTTTGTATGAAAAGCGTGAAGGCGAATTCGGCGAAAAGATCGCCCGCGAGCTTGACCGCGTGGTTCTGCTCAAGGTCGTTGACACGCTGTGGATGGCTCACATCGACGCTATGGAGGAGCTCAAGCAGGGCATCGGTCTGAGATCGTTCGGTCAGAAGGACCCCGCCGTTGCATACACTATCGAGGGCTTCGATATGTTTGAGGAAATGAACGCTCAGATCAAGGAGGACACTGCCCGCCAGATTCTCACCGTACAGGTCAGAACCAAGGAAGAGCCCAAGCGCGAGCAGATCCAAAAGCCTATCGAGCCTGATGCAGGTTCCGAGTCAATGCCCGCAAGAGCCGGCAAAAAGGTCGGCAGAAATTCTCCCTGTCCCTGCGGAAGCGGCAAAAAATACAAGCAGTGCTGCGGCAAGGGCAAATGCTGATATAATTTAATACAAATCCAATCAAAAAGAACGGTTTATCCTCCCAAGCGGACAAACCGTTCTTTTAATTTATCGGTACGGCACGGTTTTACATGCCGTCCGAATCCGATGCAGCTTCGGTATCGCGGAAAAGCAGCGATATGCACCACAATCCGGCTATTCCCACCAGCGCGAATATGATTCGGCTGAAGGTCGCTGTCTGTCCGCCGAAAAGCCAGCCCACAAAGTCAAACTTAAATATACCTACAGAACCCCAGTTCAAGGCACCGATTATGACCAGTATCAGTGATAATTTATCAAGCATTTTGTCATCTCCTCGCCTGAAAGGTTTTAAATTCCGTCACGACGGCTCGACCATAGCCTGATTGACCGAGCCGCCGCATCGGATTTGCGGATCATCGAATGAATGTCCGCAGAAATATTTTATGCAGAGATACAGCTTTTATTAAATATAATTTTTTTCATTTTTTTGCAAAAAATCGCGATTAAGGCTTGACTTTGTACAAACTCTGTGATAAAATTTGTTTGTTATGCGAAACCGCATGGCAAACCTTGCTCCGAACAAAAGATTCGGGGCCATACGTCCAGAAGGAGGTGCCACAGATGGAAAAAATGAAAGAAGCTTATGAGTCCATCCTTATTGTGTCCTGCAAGCTCGCTGATGAAGCTATTGCAGAAGTAGTCGGTAAGTTCAAGAGCCTTATCGAGGCTAATGCTACTCTCGACAGCGTTGAGGAATGGGGCAAGCGCAAGCTCGCTTATCTCATCAACAAGGAGTCCGAGGGCTATTATGTTCTCTTCAACTTCACAAGTGATGCTGCATTCCTTGCAGAGCTCGACAGAGTTTACAACATCACTGACGGTGTTCTTCGTTCACTCACCGTTAAGAAGGTTGCAGAGGCTGCTGCTCCTGCCGCTCCCGCTGCTCCCGTTGCTGACGCAGAGTAATTTGAGAGGTAACGCAAATGCTTAATCGTGTTATTCTGATGGGCAGATTAACTGCTGAACCCGATTACCGAACCACTCCCAGCGGTGTGGCTATGGTCAGATTTTCTTTGGCCGTTGACAGAGATTTCAAGTCTCAGAACGGCGAACGTCAGACCGATTTCTTCAACATTATTGCTTGGAGATCGACTGCTGATTTTGTGAGCAGATATTTTCACAAAGGTCAGCTCGTAGCCCTTCAAGGTACTATTCAGATGAATAATTATACCGACCGCGACGGAAACAAGCGCACATCGTATGACATAGTTGCAGACCAAGTCTACTTTGCCGAGCCAAAGAGAGACGGCGGTCAGCAGAATAACTATGACTACAGCCGCTACGACCAGATGACTCCCCCGCCCGCACAGGCAGCACCGTCCTATGGTGAGCCTGCAAGCTCCTATCAGAGCGGCAACGACGGAGATTTCACCCCCGTAGCAGACGACGATTTGCCATTCTAAAAAACAAACGACACAATACTGAATAAAGGAGGATACTCATCATGGCTGAAAGAATCGAACGCAGAGGCGGTCGCAAGAGCCGCAAGAAGGTTTGCAATTTCTGTGTAGAAAACATCACAGAGATCGATTACAAGGATGTAACAAAGCTCCGCAGATACATCTCTGACAGAGCCAAGATCCTGCCCCGCAGAGTTACAGGCACATGCGCTTATCATCAGCGTCAGCTGACCACAGCGATCAAGCGCGCACGCCACGTTGCACTGCTCCCCTACACCACAGACTAATTTCTGTGCAGGGAATTTAATTTTACACAACACAAACGGCATACGGTTGATAAAAATATCGACTGTATGCCGTTTTTTGTTTTATTCTAATTTCAAAAGCAGATAAATTTCACTTGACTTATATATCAGACCGATATATAATACATGTATCAGATTGATATATAGGAGGCTTCGTTATGAAGAAACAAAGGTTTAGAAAATTCATCATTATCGTATCATTATTGCTTTTCCCAGTCACATTGTACTACTTCAGCCCTGCGCTGATAATCAATGCGGGATTATCGGGTATCATCAACGGCAGCTTCATTGTTTTCGCGCTGATGATGCTGCTCTCCATCCCATTTGGCAGATTCTTCTGCGGCTGGCTCTGTCCTGCCGGAGGATTGCAGGAATGTGCGTTTGCGGTCAATAGCAATACACCAAAGCAAGGCTGGAAAAACTACATAAAATATGTGATTTGGCTCGTATGGCTGACGGCGGTCATTTGGTGCTATTTCAATCACGGTAAAATTGTAAAAATTGATTTCTTTTTTGAAACAGAAAACGGCATATCAGTTTCATCTATTCAAAGCTATATAATCTATTACGGAATCGTTTGTTTGATATTCATTCCGTGCGTTCTGTTCGGCAAACGGGTGTTCTGCCATTATTTTTGCTGGATGGCACCGTTTATGGCTTTGGGAACGAAAATCCGCAGAATTCTGCATTTGCCGGGATTGCACATAAAGGTCAAGGACGAAAACAACTGCGTCGGCTGCGGAAAATGCAGCAAGGAATGTCCTATGGGAATCGACGTTGTGGGCGCGGTAAAGGAAGGACGCATCAAGAGTGCGGAATGCATTCAATGCGGCGCGTGTGTTGACGGATGCCCAAAGAATGTTTTAGCTTATGGAATGATAGAAAGGAAAATTAAAAAAAATGGCGACGGAAAAAAAGCTTGACTGCGTGATTTTGGGCTTGCTTAGCCACGAGGAATTGACCGGCTACGAGATTAAAAAGCGAATGGACACAGCTCTGAAATATTTTTGGGGCGCAAGCTACGGCAGCATTTATCCCACATTGAGCGACTTGGTCGCGCGGGGATTAGCTACTAAACGAGCGGATTCTGAAAGCAGCCGAAACAAATTGATATACACCATCACGGACGACGGGCGGGAATATCTGAAGAAATGGCTTGCCTTGCCGGTGGAAAAGGACGAGCTTCGCTATGAAACCCTGCTTAAAATTTTCTTCGGCAATGAAGCCGGGCAGCCGCAGGCATTGACACACATCAAAAATTTTCATGAAAAGATAGAGCAAGAGCTGCCGTATCTATTAAAATCGGCGGAAATACTCGGCAAAATAGCGGATGAAGATGCCACGCACAAATATTATTTGCTTACGGTGGAATTCGGCATCAAAACCTATCAGGCATATCTGGAGTGGTGCGAGCAAGCCGAAAATATTTTATCAAAGGAAAGTGATTCGGAGAAATGTTAGGTCATATCGGATTTTCTTATGTAGGATTGATTTTCTTGCTGATGCTGATGATTCCCAATCTGTTTTGGACAAAAAATCAGCCGCAGGGCTACAGTTCAGAAAACGAAAACAAAATTTTAGGATGTTTAGAAAGAATCGGCGAAGTGCTTGCGACCTGCTGCGCGTTGTGTTTTTCGGATTTTAATCTGCGCGAATGGTCAAGCTGGTCGTGGTGGTTGATCGCGGCAGTGGTGCTGATGATAATGTACGAGATTTGGTGGATACGTTACTTCCGCAGTCAAAAGACACTTGCGGATTTTTACAGCAGCTTATTAGGGATCCCTGTCGCGGGAGCAACGCTGCCTGTGGTCGCATTCTTCCTGCTCGGTGTGTACGGCAAGGTTATTTGGATGATGATCGCATCGGTGATCTTGGGAATCGGTCACATCGGAATACACCTCCAGCATCGCAAAGAAATTAAATCTGCGTAACGCAAACGGCATGCGGTTGATAGAAATATCGACTGCATGCCGTTTTTTGATTTATCTTAATCTTTTGAGCAGGTCGGAGATTTCGTCCAAGGTTTCTTGCACCTCGTCAAGCTTTTCCGCTATCTGACCCAAGTTTTTATAATTATTTCTTTTAACTCCAAGCAAATAATCAGTAGTTACATTAAAAAATTCCGCTAATTTGACAATGGCATAGCTATCCGGATTGGTTTTTCCCGTTTCATAATTTGACAATGTTCTTTGATCTATTCCAGTTGCTTTTGCAACGTCAGACTGCCTTAAATCCGCATCTTCACGCAAATCTCTTATTCTATTCATAAGAAAAATCTCTCCTTTTTACTAAAATTATACTAATTTTTTTCTAAAAGCTATTGACATACTCAAAAATCACATTTATAATGCATATGTACTAATATTTTGGTACATATGCATTATTTGTAGAAATTTTTTGTTATGTAAGGAAAGGTTAGTTTATGAATTCTCCAAAAGAGATTATAACACAAGAGTATTTATATCTGAAAAATGAGGAAATGCAGTCTAACATTGCTGTTTTAAATGACCCTTTCA
>JBGUUF010000388.1:0-2647 GCA_045133435.1 Acutalibacteraceae bacterium | reverse complement strand
GTTTGGCGATATGCTCGGAAATTGCAAGAGTCCACGGCAGTACGCTTGATTTTCAGAGCATACCCGACAAGGGAACGTGCGTTTCTATTAAACTCAAAACGGAGGACGTCAGATGTCAAAAAAGAAATTCGGATTGATATTTTCGGGCTTCGTCGCACTGCTTATTTGCATGATACTGCTGCCGTCATTTTTGTTTAAGCTCAGCGATTACGCGCTTATAAATCGAGTGAAGATCGAGGAATTAGACCTGTCGCAAAGCAAAAATTCCGACCTGAAAACGCTGAGTACAGAGGAGCGGCTTGAATTGATGTCAAACAAAAATGCATTTGTCGAAAACGACGGTGCATTTGATGAAACTCAGAAAAAACAGCTCTTCAACGACGCATGCGAGGAATTGTCCAAATTGCAAGACTTGGGCGCATGTCCGAAGTTCGATATGTCAAATTTCAAAATGGTTAAATTCAGCGCAACGGCTTACATCGACCTCTTCAATGCGGAAAATTACGTTAAAACGATTTACATTGCCGCCCAAAACAACAATGATAATTTTAATGTGATAATGGATTTAGAAACAGGGAAAATTTATCATTATGCGATAAACGGATATAATAAGCTGTCTGAAGATGATGTTATGGGTATTATGAAATGTTTCGCTGATTATCTCGGTATGGATTTTGATATTTCCGCAAATAAAAATCCATACGATGTAGCAGATGCATACACTATGCAGTCAAGTTCAGGCATAGGCTATCATATAATTTACGCCCCCGATTTTATTTCATTTGAATTGATGTAAAAATGATGCAATTTTGATTCTGTTAAGAAGCAACCCTTTGTTAGAATTATTTCTGACAAAGGGCCTTTTGTTATTTCTGATTTTCTGCAATGTAAAAACAATGCAAATGAATTTTAAAATTCGGGGGAATGATTTTATGAGACATTATAACGGACAATCGAAAAGAAGCCGTGCGGTAGTTATCATTGTGGTATTAGCTTGTGTTTATTTGGTGCTGGCAATTATTTCGCTTTTAAGTCGAAATAAATCTGCAAAAGCAAACGCAGTCAGCGAAGGCGACAGCTCTGAGCCTTTACAATATGAGATCGCTGTCAGCTCCGAAGATACCGAATCGTGGATGCTTATTTTGGTGAATCGCTGGAATCCCGCTCCTGATAATTATGAAAAAGGAATAGAATTTGTCAAGCTTAAATACGATCAGGCGGTGGACGAGCGTATTTATCCCGACTTGCAGCAGATGATGGACGATTGCCGTGCGGACGGGCTTAAACCAATGGTGTGCTCGGGCTATCGCTCCATCGAGAAGCAGACACAGCTTTTTAACGCCAAGGTCAAGGAATATTTGAATCAGGGGTATTCAAAGGAAAAAGCGCGCAGTGAAGCTGAGCAGTGGGTGGCTGTGCCGGGCACCAGCGAGCATCATCTCGGGATCGCGGTGGATATTATATCCGAAAATTACCAATATCTCGACGAAAAGCAGGAGCAGACTGCCGAACAGCAGTGGCTTTTGAAAAACTGCTGGAAATACGGGTTCATCCTGCGCTATCCGTCGGATAAAAGCGAGTTGACGGGCATTCACTATGAGCCGTGGCATTATCGCTATGTCGGCAAGACGGTCGCCGAATACATAACTAAAAATAATCTCTGCCTTGAGGAATATCTGAAAATTGCGGACACAGAAAAGTAGTCAAGGTCAGTCTCCTCATTATCCGTGTATTAATACAAATGAATTTTCCAATACTAAAGTTATCGGATGCGGTAAATGAATTTTCACGCAAAAGTTGACAACTCAACATAATTAATGTATAATACGCTTGGTCATATGATCGGACTCTTTTAATAATGAGGAGATACAAATGAAAAAAACTACTGCAATACTCAACGTGATCCTGATAGCAGCGACGCTGATAAGCGATATATGCTATTATCAATTCGGCGGACTTTTGTTAAAGGGAATCACCAGTTTTGGCTTCGTTCTCATCGCTGCGGTAAACCTTATCTACGCAATCAGAGCAAAAGCCGACGCAGCGAAATTCCCTGTGGTGATGACTGTCGGACTGGTCCTCTGCATGGTGGCAGATATTGTGCTGAACATCAGCTTTATCCCCGGCGCACTCATATTCGCCGCAGGGCATGTGTTTTACTTTATCTCTTACTGCCGGCTGGCGAAGTTTAAAGCGACAGACACTATTCCAAGCGTTATAATTTTTGCCGCATCCGCCGCGCTCATCACGCTGGTCCCCATCTTCGATTTCGGTTCGATGCTTATGGAGATTATCTGTCTCGGCTATGCGCTCGTGATTTCCTTGATGGTGGGAAAGGCTGTTTCAAATCTTATCGGCGAGCGCAATAAGGTAAACGCGATTTTGGCGGCAGGCAGCGTCATGTTTTATTTTTCCGACCTGATGCTTTTGTTCAATGTGTTTGCAGGCGCGCCAAAAATCACAGATACACTCTGCCTGTTCACCTACTATCCCGCACAATGCCTGCTCGCGTATTCTATATTTCAATTTGCCAATGACACAACTGTAGAAAATTAAAGCCGTTGTATGAATAAAACACAGCGTATGGATTCCGACGTGAACTCATACGCTGTGTTTTTATCTTTATCTGTATTTCAGATATTCAATA
>JBGUUF010000387.1:0-1666 GCA_045133435.1 Acutalibacteraceae bacterium | reverse complement strand
TTTGAGGTGTTTTTGGACACTCTGGTTATGTGCACCCTCACCGCACTGGCAATACTCACTTCGGGAGTGTGGACGCTCGACGGCTTAGCCGAAACTGAATTCACACAGGCGGCATTCGCCAAATCTTTCAACGGCGGCGGGTATATGGTCACGATATGTCTTATCGTATTCGCGTTTGAGACTATAATTGCATGGTATTATTACGGTGAAAAATTCCTTGAATTCATCACGGGCGGCAGGTTTAAAAAGCTGTATCTCGCCGTATATCTGCTGGTAATTATCGCGGGAAGTGTCGCGCCTGTGTCGGCTGTATGGGAACTGGCGGATATGGTCAACGGTCTCATGGCGCTTCCGAACCTGCTCGCATTGAACCTGCTGGCACCTACAGTAAGCCGTATGACCGAAGATTTTTTTGCAACGCCTAATGAAAAGATGCAGTGGTCAAAACCCGTCCCGCTATATTATAAATCAGACTGACACAGAATGCCTCGTTGAATTGTTTTCGCAATTTGGCGGGGCATGCTTTATATTATTGACATTTATTTTTAAATGATATACAATAAATTGGTATATATTTTTATAATCGAATCGTGTTACAAATCAAAGGAGTGTGGATAATATGACAAGGAAAAAAATCATCATTACAGTCGTTGCACTGCTGGCAGTCTGCCTGCAATTTTCGGGGTGCGAATTTCCGACAGTCGGCATAGGAGATCTGCCATCACCTCAGGGAACGGTCGAGGAATTTTTTGACAGCATATGCACAGGCAATCTTGACAAGGCAAACACATATCTGCTCAATTCATCGGTAAGTATGGACGGTGAGACATCGGGGGAATTTGCGGACGAGCTGCTGGGTTATCTCCGTGCAAGCTACGATTACAAACTCGTTGGTGATGCCGAAGTCAACGGACTTTACGCAACTCAAAAGGTCGTGTTTACATATCTCGACCCAAATATACTCGCCGAGGACCTGCGCGAGCAGTCCACAAAGGTCGGTCAAAAATATATAAACACCCGCGATGAAAATTACACCACGATCGAAGACGGAAAATGTGCTCTGACCGATGAAGGTGCGGAACAGGCTGCAATTGAAGCATTAGAGATTCTCATGCAGACACCTGAAAAGTATTATAATGAAAAGGGATTCGACATACAGCTTCAATACACTCAAAAAGCATGGCATATTGAACTGAGCGATGAACTTTTTAATGCAATAGTGGGAAAATACAGCGTTGCCGAATAAATCGGGCAGGAGGGGTATATAAATGAACGATAATAAAAAAGATTCACCTATCTCGAGCAGCGAGATCGACAGTCTGCTTTCTAATTTTAAAAGCAATATAGAAACTCATCTTGGAAAGGAATCGGGCGAATTCAACAGCATAATCATGCCCGAGCCTATTGTGGCGGAGGACAGCACTATTGATTCCACAAACAGCTCTGCGCCCCAAGCTCCGGTAGCGCGCAAGGTGAGATTCAATCCCCACGAGATAAAAAAAGAGCCTTCACCGAGCGAAATGCCTGCTTATGTCGAAATCCAACCCACTGAGCAAACGCAGCCGATTGAAATAACCGAGAGTGAGCCGATTGCGGAAGTGCAGTCTGTTTCAGAAGAATCAAGTGATACCCAACCGTCCGAAAAAAGCGGGAGCGCCTTCCTTAA
>JBGUUF010000386.1:0-1619 GCA_045133435.1 Acutalibacteraceae bacterium | reverse complement strand
ACACAATATTGTTTCTTGGTATAATTCTGGCAGTTATGACGTTCTGGGTGATAATGCTGAAAATGCAGATGCGCTCCATCAGCAAACAGTTAGAAAAGCGCATGAACGACGGCGCGCGCAATTCGATAAGTATTGCGATGTTTGACAAGGACGCTGTGCGCCTTGCGGCAAATATAAACAACTGCCTGGTCGCGGAGGAAAATGCTAAAATGTCGCTTGCCTCGGAGGAAAAGCAGTTCCGCCGCATGATCGCCGACATATCCCACGACCTGCGCACTCCGCTGACCTCTATCAAGGGATATTTGCAGTTACTTTCGTCATCTCAGCTAAACGACACCCAGCGCGGGCGTCTGGCAATAATTGAAAAGCATGTTCAGGAGCTGGGCAGGCTTATCGAGCATTTTTTTGAATACTCATACCTGCTCAGCGTGGAAAATCAGCTTAATTTAGAGCGATTCAGCCTTACCGCCGAGACTGAGGAATGTTTGGCGGCATCCGTTCCTCAATTCGAGGCTCGCTGCATGGCGGTGGAAATCGGGGAATTCCCATCGGCATTTATTACCGCCGACAGGGAAAAAACTGTGAGAATAATTCAGAATCTTATCCGCAACTGCCTTCAGCACTCAGTCGGAAATTTGACCGTGAGCATCGCAGAAAGCCAAGATTTCGTGGAACTCAGCATGAAAAATCCCGTCAGCAATCCCGAATCCATACAACCGGACAAGCTGTTCGACCGATTTTATACCGCCGAAAAATCCCGCGGAAAATCCACCGGTCTTGGGTTGTCAATAGTAAAGCTGCTTGCCGAACAGATGAACGGTTCCGCCTCGGCAAGACTGGACAAAAATCATCTGATAATCTCGGTCCGCCTGCCGAAAGCTCAATAAAACCACCCCAAAAACTCAATCGGCACTTCGATTTAAGGATACGCTGATTAAAGGCTTGACCATCGATTCGACCACACGAAAATCCGTTACTGAGGGTGGTCTGAATCGATTTAATCAGCGTTTCCTTAATACCTCGGAGTGCCGATTTTTTTGATATTGGCTGATCGTGTTCACATAAACGTATACACTATCTACCCCTTACAACCCTCGCGGCAAAGATTTTGAGCGCAGTTTTTCAGCTCGTTCAGGTCGGATATATCGCCCTTGGACTGCATTAATGTTTCCCGCACGAATTCCGGCAGCGTATCAAAATAGCTGCGCGCTTCGGCATCGTTCTCCAAAAGCTGTGTGAGATTTTTTGTGTTCATGGTGCTAGTCTCCTTGTATCAAAATTCCGTATTTATTGTTGCTTAAAACCACGGAAATATTTATTGACAAGGTAAATTTATTCAGTATTATAAAAAAGTTCACAATTCAACGCTTGACATAATTTGTATTGGGTATTATTATATTCCATGTTACTAATTAGCACTCGGTACCTGAGAGTGCTAATTAAAAAATCGAAAGGACGATATATTTATGGAAAAGAAAGAATTTAAAGCCGAATCCAAGCGTTTGCTGGATATGATGATCAATTCGATTTACACTCACAACGAGATTTTTCTCCGAGAGCTTATTTCAAATGCCAGCGATGCCACCGACAAGCTCTATTACAACGCAATGCAGAGCGGC
>JBGUUF010000385.1:0-6896 GCA_045133435.1 Acutalibacteraceae bacterium | reverse complement strand
GATAAGGTCAATCTTATTAAAGCAAAGGGTCGCATTAAGAACCTTGAAGACAAGATAGGCGAGAATGTTCCGCAAGGCGTGTGCGGCATAGGTCACACCCGCTGGGCAACTCACGGCGAGCCTTCGGATGTAAACAGCCATACTTTGCAAATTTTAACTTTAATTGTAACATCCACTCGAAAAATCTCCGATTTTTCATTGTTAGTTTTTTATTTTATATGCTTCGCATATTTTTTATTTTCCTATTTTAACTCTGTTTTTCACTTTGGTTTGCAGGGATCTGCCCTGCACCCGCAAGGGCCCTGCCCTTGACCCGCCAAGAGGGCTTGCCCCCTTGGATTCCCATTATGGCTCTGTCTACTTTAGTCTTCTATAAATTACCATTTACGCACCCATCGCTATGACTACCGTACACCATATCGGAATGGTTATCAGCGACAGCACCGTACTGAGTACCACGCACTTAGTCGCAAATTTCTCATCGCTGCCGTATTTTGCCGCGAGTATCGCCGTCGTTGTGCCCGCAGGCATTCCCGCCAGCACTACCGAAACACCCATAAGTATCGGCTCTACCTTAAACACCATGCATCCCGCAAAAACGACCAGCGGAATTATCACCAGCCGCAGTCCCGAATAAAGCAGTGTCGTCTTGCTTATCATGGTTTTCACATTGACTTCCGCCAGAATTGCGCCTATAATGAACATTGACATCGCTGTGGTGCAGCTTCCTATGGTCGATACTGTTTTTGTAACGAATGCGGGAAGCTGTATCTGCGTTACCATCAGGAAAAGTCCTATATACACCGCCACGATGCATGGATGAGTGGCAACTCTTTTTACCAGCGCCTTTTTGTCGGTGGTGTGGGTAAAATACGACACGCCTGCCGACCACATCACTATTCGCAACGGTATCAGATATATCGAGGCATACAGCAGCCCCATCGAGCCGAACACCGATTCGGCTATCGGATTGCCCATAAATCCTGCATTGGAGCACACGGTGGCATATTGCAGAACTTCCTTCTTGCCGGGCTGGACCTTGTTGTAGCAGAATCGGCTTATCGCGGTACACATCACCTGAATTAATATCGAAATCAGCAGCACCACGCCACAGCTTATGAATATCGAATAAGAAAATTCTATCATAAACGAATATATTATGTTGCAAGGCAGGATTATATTGATGATCAGGTCGGTAAGGCTCTTTTTGCCCGCCTCGGTGATAGTGCCGGTCTTGCGCGCGATAAGTCCCACCGCGAGCATGATAAGCAGCATTCCTTGCAGGCTAGCCAGATTTTTAAAGCTTTCCATATCCATATATTATTCAGACCTCCGAAATTTTGACATCGTTAGCTTAAATTTTATCACTAAGCACATGCAAATGCAAGGTAAAAAGAATGGCAGGTAAACACATAAATGCATTTATCTGCCAAACAAAAAAATATGCAAGTGGTGCCTTTACATACTTTTTCGATACAAATAATAGCATGTGAACAAACACAAGTCAACATTTCGATATGTAAATACACAAAATATTAACAATACCCCTTATAGTATCATAAGAAAACATTTTGATTTATGTATATAAAAGATTACAGGAGATTTACACATGAGAAAGATATATCTTTCAAAAAACGCAGGTGCACCACTGCTCGAATACCTTTCATCTGCGGGGCGCGCGCTTGAATTAATCGACACGCAGGGCATCACATATTCCGCCGTATCCTCTCACACTGACATTTTCTGCTGTCGAATGGGAGCAGGCGAGTCTGCTGAAATTTTCCTCGGCGACACCGCCGAACTCGGCTTCAATTATCCCGAAAATGTAAAATTCAACGCCGTCTATCTCGACAAATATTTCATCCACAATCTTAAACACACCTCCCCCGCTCTGCTTGATGAGGCGCAAAAGCGTGGATTGGAATTAATCAACGTGAAACAGGGATATACCAAATGCAACGTTGTTGTAGTGGACGGGCATTCGGTGATAACAGCCGATGATGGGATATTCCGCGCATTGAGCAAATACAGCGACATCGACGTGCTAAAAATCCGTCAGGGCTTTGTAAAACTGTCGGGGTTTGAATACGGTTTTCTCGGCGGTGCATCGGGTCGGGTCGGAAATGAAATCATCTTCAACGGCAATCTAGCCGCGCACCCCGATTTCGATGTAATATGCGAGTTCATCAAAAGCCGTGGCTTGGAGGTCAGATATTTTCCGGAATACGAGCTGGAGGACATCGGCAGTATAATCGCGGAATAATTTAAAAAGCATTGTCACTCGATTGAAGCGACAATGCTTTTTGATTTGTATTTACTTGTTTTTGCTCCTGCGATTCAAAATAAACCCTACAATCGTGAACACGGCGGCAGGTATGATGAATTCCACACATCTCACCAGCGCAAACGCGGAAAACGGTGCTGAATTCAGCGCACTATCGTACCTCAAGCCGTCCGTTACAATGAAAATCACAAACAGCGCGGCTGAGATAATTGCTAATGCATAAAAAATCATGTGGATTTTATTTTTCATACCGATTTACCTCCGTTGAAAAATAGAGTAGTTCGATAACTTTTAATTTTATCGTGTAACGACCACTTGAAAATCAAAGATTTTCTCGTTAGTTTTTCTTAATCGCTTCGCGTATATTTTTCTAGTTTAGCCTATTTTTCACTTTAGTTTCGCAGGGGCTTTGCCTCAGCCATTCAAGGAATGGCTGGTATAACCCCCACGATGGGCGCTGCCCCTCGACCCTGCCAAGAGGGCCCTAACCGCCATTCAAGGAATGGCGGTTCCCCTCTGGATTCCCGATGTAGGTTGTTCTACTTTAGTCTTTTATGATTTCACGGATTCTTGCTACATTGGCGATCGTATTTTCCTTTGCGGGACCGCCTGCGCTCTTACGCTGACTTACGCATACATCAAGGTTTATCGCCTCATAAACGCCCTCGTCGAATGTCTCACAAATCGCCTTATACTCCGACAGCGGGAGCGTCTCCAGTGTCTCGCCCATCTCGATGCACTTCGCAACCAGCGTACCCGTTGCCTTATATGCGTCGCGGAAAGGCAGACCCTTCTTCACCAGATAGTCGGCGCAGTCGGTGGCATTGATGAAGCCCTTGGCGGCGGCGGCGCGCATATTATCCTTGAGCACGGTCATTGTGTCAAGCATGGGGATAAATGTGGTAATGCACATCTTCACGGTGTCGAACGCGTCGAAGATAGCTTCCTTATCCTCCTGCATATCCTTATTGTAGGCAAGCGGGATGCCCTTCATTACGGTGAGCAGTGTCATCAGATCGCCGAACACTCTGCCCGACTTGCCGCGCACCAGCTCTGCAATATCGGGATTCTTCTTCTGCGGCATTATCGACGAGCCTGTGGAGAATGCGTCGTCCAGCTCGATGAATTTGAATTCCCATGAGCACCACAGGATTATTTCCTCGGCGAAGCGGGAGAGATGCACCATTACGATAGACAGCGCAGAGGCGAGTTCAAGGCAGAAATCGCGGTCGGAAACGCCGTCCAGACTGTTGCGGGAATAATCGTCCATGCCCAACGCGGCGGTAGTGAGACTGCGGTCGATTTCATATGTCGTGCCCGCAAGCGCACAGCTTCCGAGAGGGTTGACATTCATGCGCTTCTTTGCATCCTCGATGCGGGCGATGTCGCGCACCAGCATCTCGGCATACGCGAGCAGGTGGTGTCCGAATGTTATAGGCTGTGCTCTCTGCAAGTGGGTGTAGCCGGACATGACCGTCTCGGCATTTTCCTCCGCCTTGTTGCAGATAACGCCCACCAATTCCTTGAGGTCGGCGATAATTTCATCTGCCTGCTTGCGGAGATTCAGGCGAATATCCAGTGCGACCTGGTCGTTGCGGCTGCGGGAGGTGTGCAGGCGCTTGCCCGTGCTGCCCAAACGTGCAGTGAGCTCACCCTCGACGAATGTATGAATGTCCTCGGCTTCCATGTCGATAGCCAGTGCACCGCTCTCGATGTCTGCCAGAATGCCTTTAAGTCCCTCAATAATCTTATCTGCCTCGGAGCGGTCGATTATGCCGCAGGTGCCGAGCATATCCGCGTGAGCTATACTGCCCTCGATGTCCTCGCGATACATTCTGCTGTCGAATGAAATGGATGAATTGAAATCGTTTGTCTTTTTGTCTATCGCCTTTGAAAAGCGTCCCTGCCAAAGCTGCATGTTTTATTTCTCCTTATGAATATAAATTGTAAAAAAACGCATAGGGCAGAGAGAATTCCCTGCCCCACGCAATTACATTAACAAGAACTCCGTCCTTGAAATTACTTATTTTCCTTCGCAGCCTGTTCCTTCATAGCCTGCACCTTGATCGGCAGACCGAAGAGGTTGATAAAGCCTGCGGAATCGTTCTGGTCATAGACCTCATCCTCATCGAATGTTGCGATGTCCTCGTCATAGAGAGAATAGGGTGACTTTACGCCGGCGTCGATGATGTTGCCCTTGTAGAGCTTGAGACGAACGTCGCCTGTGACCTTCTCCTGTGTGCTGTCAACGAATGCCGAGAGAGCCTCGCGGAGAGGTGTGTACCACTGACCGAAGTATACCAGCTCAGCAAAGCGGATGCCGACCTGCTGTTTGTAGTGATAGGTGTCACGGTCAAGGCAGATCTCCTCGAGCTTGTTGTGAGCATGATAGAGGATAGTTCCGCCGGGAGTCTCATAAACGCCGCGGCTCTTCATACCGACAAGGCGGTTTTCAACCATGTCTGCGATACCGATGCCGTTCTTGCCGCCCAGCTCGTTGAGAGCCTCGACCATTGCAGGACCGTCAAGCTTCTCGCCGTTGAGCATTACGGGAATACCCTTTTCAAAGGAAAGTGTGATGTATGTGGGTTCATCGGGAGCCTTCTCGGGGGACACGCCCATCTCGAGGATCTTGTCATACATAGGCTCATTCCACGGATCCTCGAGGTCAAGACCTTCGTGGGAAAGGTGCCAGAGGTTCTTATCCTTGGAATAGTTTGTTTCTCTGTTTATCTTGAGCGGGATGTTGTGTGCTTCTGCATATTCGATCTCCTGCTCGCGGCTCTTGAATTCCCATGTTCTCCAGGGAGCGATGATCTTCATCTGGGGAGCAAATCTCTTGATAGCAAGCTCGAAACGAACCTGGTCGTTACCCTTACCTGTGCAGCCGTGGCAGATAGCGTCTGCGCCCTCTTCGAGAGCGATCTCAACGATTCTCTTTGCGATGATGGGGCGTGCAAAGCTAGTTCCGAGGAGGTACTTGTTTTCATAAACAGCACCTGCCTTGAGTGTGGGCCATACATAATCCTCGACGAATTCCTTCTTGAGGTCAGCGACATAAAGCTTGGAAGCACCTGTCTTGATAGCCTTTTCTTCCAGACCGTCAAGCTCTGTGCCCTGTCCTACGTCGCCCGATACCGCGATAACCTCGCAGTTGTCATAATTTTCCTTGAGCCAAGGAATAATGATAGATGTGTCAAGTCCTCCGGAATAGGCGAGGACAACCTTTTTAATATCAGCCATGGTAAATTTTCCTCCGTAAACAAATTTTTATGAGCTGCTGAATATACTATAACATATAACGCGGCGTTTTGCAAATACTGTGTTAAATTATACGCCGTTTTTTGCATAAATCAAGAGAATAAATGTATATTTATGCATTTATTGTATTTTTTGTATATTTGACAATTAAACCCGCCGCATTCGCAGCTTTTTATATTAATATTTTGCAATCAGAGTTTGCCCAATTGCCGACTTTTTTGAATCAGCCGGCATTAGCGAATCGCAGCTTATGTGTTACCCGCCCGTTTATCTGTATAAATATTCATGATATTCATGTTTTTTGAATTTTTTTATTTTCTGTTGACAAACGTGCGCCGCTGGTATATGATTGATAGATACACTTTTTCGGTTGATATTTCCATATTGGCAATAAATTTATATGAAGGGGATATTATACATGACAGATATTTTGACAAAAATCTTCGTCAAAAACTCCGAAAACATCAGTGAGCCATCTGTGCGAACCGCCTACGGCAAGTTCGCGGGCGGCGTGGGAATAGTCTGCAATCTCATTCTGTTCGCCTTTAAATTTATCGTCGGCACGCTCTCGGGCAGTATGTCCATCACCGCCGACGCTGTGAACAACCTCTCGGACGCGTCCTCCAGCATCATCAGCCTGCTCGGCTTCCGACTTGCCGGCAAGCCTGCCGACCCCGAGCATCCCTATGGTCACGCGCGGTATGAATATCTGTCGGGACTTGCGGTGGCTGTTATTATCCTGATAATCGGCTTCGAGTTGGGGCGCAGCAGCTTGGATAAAATACTGCACCCCTCCGCAGTGAAATTTTCATGGATAACTGCGGTCGTGCTTATCGCCTCGATCGCAGTCAAGCTGTGGATGGCGCTCTTCAACACCAAAATCGGCAAGAAGATAAACTCGCAGACCCTTATCGCGACCGCCGCCGACAGCCGCAACGACGTTATCACCACCTCCGCCGTGCTTATAGCCGCTGTTGTATCGCGCTTCACCTCGCTCGAATTGGACGGCTGGATGGGATTGTTCGTCGCCGCATTCATTATATACAGCGGTGTCGGTCTTATCCGCGAGACTATCGACCCGCTGCTCGGCACATCGCCCGACCCCGAGCTGGTTACATACATCCATAACAAGATAATGAGCTATCCCGGTGTGCTCGGCACTCACGACCTTATGATACACGATTACGGTCCGGGCAGGCAATTCGCCAGCGTGCATGTCGAAATGGCGGCGGAGTCGGATGTTCTCGAGAGCCACGACACCATCGACAACATCGAATACGACTTCAAGACCAACGACCACCTGCACCTTATCATCCACTACGACCCGATAGTTACCAGCGACGAGACTATC
>JBGUUF010000384.1:0-1913 GCA_045133435.1 Acutalibacteraceae bacterium | reverse complement strand
GCCACATTCAATCTACGAAAGCAACCTTAGCCCAATACACTACTGTCGCCGAGCAAATCACCGCCAAGAAAAAAGAACGGAAGGAACTTCAAAATCAAAAGAAGTCCACTCCCGTCCTGCGTATAACCATTCAGCGCGACCTGTCCCGTCAAATCGCAAAGCTGACCGAGGAAATCGAAGAACTGAAATCCGAAAAGCTGCGCCTGCTGAACGAGCTAAAATGCGCCGATGATAAGGATATCCCAAAGGTGCAAAGCGAAATAGCCAAAATCGAATCCACCCTCGCCACAATGGAAAAGGCAACCTCGGAAAACAGCTCCAAACTGCTGAAACTGCTGAGTCAATACAAGGTTTACCGCGAAAGAGCTAAGTCATTTAACCCCGCCGAATTCATGCGCTCCCGCCTAAAGCTCCGCTCGGCAAAAGAAAAATCCGCCGAAGCAAAACTCAAAGCCGCCTACGGCAAAAACTTCGATGAAGCGACCTTCTACGCCGGCATCCGTGACACCGACACCGCCAATGCAGATCATCTTGCCGCGCAGCATACAGAAAAAGCTTCCGCAACCCCGAACAACCGCAAACCACATATAAAATAACGAAAGGCGTGCGCCGCGATGACGCACGCCTATTCTTTCTTAACAAATCAACCTTGTAACTTTTCCTTTTTATTCTTCTCAAACAGTTGCTTTCTCAGAATTAAGAGCATTAATATATTCACCTGAAACTTCTTTATACAAGCTATTTGAGTATCCTTCTACAAATGACAAAACAAGGGAACCATCATCTATTGATACTATTTCTAGTAGTTTTGCAAGTACCTCTTTTATCTTTTCTTGATCTGATTCGCTTGTTAGAGTTTTTACGTATTTATCTAGGGGCTCATTCTCTGCTTGTTCATAACTTCTTGACAAACATAATCAATTGATACCCAGAGATATCTTTATTCATCAAAAGCAACTGTTCGTGTAAATTATAACTCTACAAGAGCATACAAAAAACAAGAACCGGATTCATAAATGACCATACACAACGAATGCACCGATAAAAAGATCTTTGTTGAGGGATTTAAAGATTATCTTGAGGGCTCGTTCTCGAAAAGGAAGAAATAAAAATTATGGCTACCTATATTTTCGGTAGCCATTTTTACTTGCAAAAAAGGATTTGTTATTCGATAAACTCATATTTTATTGTCTGCCCTGTATTCTCAATCATAAACACCCTCTATCTCGTATAACAATCGCCTATGAGAAGGATCAAATGCCATTGCTATACCGCAAATAGATGTATGAATGATTTGACAATTAAAAATATACCTAAAAAAGTCTTCTTCATTTGGCATATTATCAAGTTCTAGTATTCTCTTCCCAAGTGATATTGTTTCTTGATAGCAGTCCGGAATAAAACGTTTTGGAATATTTGCAAGAAAAATATTCCCCTCTTCTAATTTATCTAAGTCAGAATCTGCAACAGCGGAACATTTAAAAACAAAATATACCCTTATTTGAAAAAGATCATTACTGAAAATCCTACAAATGGTTATGCGTATAACGCATTATTCCAAAATTTCAGACAAATGTATTCAACTGAAACAATCGGCAAGTTAAATAAAGAAAAAGAGCAAATTGTGGATGCATGGGAAAGAAAAACTATCGAAGTTTTTTCGCGAAAGCATAACGGCATATATGAAAGACAACTACGAAACGCTTACCGTGATAAGACAAGCAACGGCAAACCCAAATGGTCTGACTTGGAGAATTGGATAGAGGATAGCGTTGGATATCGTTTTCAATGTCAAATCGATGAACTGACAAGCCAAATTGCATCAGCAGAAAACAAAATAAGCATACTTATGAATTCACTCAAACAATCGCTGTTGCTTTGCTCGGTTTGTAGCCGGGATTGTTGCGGATTTT
>JBGUUF010000383.1:0-1051 GCA_045133435.1 Acutalibacteraceae bacterium | reverse complement strand
ACACCGCGAATACAGCAGACGATACGGCTTCTGCTGACGCGGCGGCATAAAAATACAGCACCTGTATATCGGGATTCAGATTCCGAATACAGGTGCTGTTTTATTTTTTATTTAATATTTTCTAAATCACGCATCCATGTGGCATACAGCGCATCGGACGGCATTCTCCAGTCTCCGCGCGGTGAGATGGCCACGCTGCCGACCTTGGGACCGTCGGGCAGGCAACTGCGTTTGAACTGCTGTGTGAAGAATCGGCGAACGAAATTTGCGAGCCATTTTTTGATAATTTCGGACGAATATTTTCCCTCAAATGTCAGCAGAGCGATTCTATAAATCTTGTGCGGCGGAAATCCGCAGCGCATGATGTAGTACATAAAGAAATCGTGCAGCTCATATGGACCGACAATATCTTCCGTGCGCTGTGCGATATCGCCGTTTTCCTCGGGCGGCAGTAATTCGGGGCTTACAGGGGTGTCAAGTACGTCATAGAGCACAGATTTCAGCGGCTCGTTCGATGTGGATGCAAAATAATCTACGAGATAGCGTACCAAAGTCTTGGGAACGCCCGCATTGACAGCATACATCGACATATGATCGCCGTTGTAGGTCGCCCAGCCGAGTGCAAGCTCCGAGAGGTCGCCTGTGCCGATAACCAGACCGTTGCACTGATTGGCGGTGTTCATGAGAATGAGCGTGCGCATTCTCGCCTGCGAGTTTTCATAGGTGATGTCGGTAGTCACGCCGTCGTGTCCGATGTCGGAAAAATGCTGGTGCACAGCCGCATGAATATCAACCTCGCGGAATGATGTGCCGATAGCCTCAGCCATTTTCTGCGCGTTGGACTTGGTGCGCGAGGTCGTGCCGAAGCATGGCATGGTCAGTGCGACGATATTTTCGAGCGGATAATTAAGGCTTTTGAATGCGTCAACGGTCACAAGGTAGGCGAGGGTGGAATCCAAGCCACCCGAAAGTCCGATCACCGCGTGAGTTGCATGTGCGGCAGTCAGACGGCGCTGAAGTCCGGCGCTCTGAATGTGGATTATCTCGCGGC
>JBGUUF010000382.1:0-7280 GCA_045133435.1 Acutalibacteraceae bacterium | reverse complement strand
TTATCAGGACCGCATAGACGAGCTTAACAAGGAAAAAACTTCGCTGGAAAATGCCTATAAAGAATCGCCAAGCGAGATAACAGCCCCGGAATCGGGTTATTATGTGAATTCGCTTGACGGCTACGAAAATCTGCTGGACCCCTCGATGCTCGCGGATCTCACAGCCGAAAAGCTCAACAGCATAATGAGTCAGAAGGTTACTGTCAATGAAAATTCTGCGGGCAAGCTGATAACCGATTTCTCGTGGTATCTCGCATGCCCCGTTTCCAAAAAGGATGCGGAGGATTATCTGGCGAAAGATTCTGTATATACGCTGATACTGCCGTATTCCGAAACAGGCAGTATCAAGGGTACTTTGGTGTATCTCAACGAGGGTGAGGGCGACGAACTGCTGGCGGTGTTCAAGTGCTATTCGCTTCTCTCGGAGCTTTGCACCATGCGCAGTCAGCCTGTTAAAATACAGATAAGGTCCTACACCGGCTTCAACGTCAAAAAGAGCGCGCTCCATGTTTACTATGAAGAAGTCGAGATAAAGGACGAAAATGACAATGTCACGGGTCACAAGGAAATCAGATACCCGTGTGTGTATGTGGTCGTGGGCAATCAGGTGGTCGCGCGCAAGGTGAATGTAGTGTATAACGGCGATGATTTCGCTATATGCAGTTCAAACACTACCGAAAGCGGCTACTTGGCGCTGTATGATAAAGTAATTACGGAAGGGAAGGGATTGTATGCCGGAAAGATCATCAATTGATCTGTCGCCCGAGCTTTTGCAGCGGTTTCACGACGTTGAGGAAAATCTTAAGGTCATACGCGAAAATGTCGCCGAGGCGGCGATAAAGTCCGGACGCTCGCCCGATGATGTCATCATGATGGCAGTCACAAAGACCGTGCCGGTCGAGGTCATCAATCACGCCCTTTCACTCGGCGTTGACTATATGGGCGAAAACAAGGTGCAGGAGCTTAATTCCAAGTACGACGACCTCATAAAGCAGGACAAGCACATCCACCTTATCGGTCATCTGCAGACCAACAAGGTCAAGCAGGTGGTGGGCAAGGTCGAGATGATACAGTCGATAGATTCCGAGAGAGTCGCGGCGGCTGTCGCAGCCAAAAGCAAGGAGCTTGGCATAGTTACCGACGTGCTGGTGGAGGTAAATATAGGCAGGGAAGAGAATAAATCGGGCATTTTCCCCGAGGCAGCTCACGAGCTTGTATGCAAGATCAGCGAATTTGATGGTATAAATGTACAAGGATTGATGGCAATTCCCCCCGCAGACTGCGAAATTATACAAACACGCAGATATTTTGAAGAAATATACAAACTGTTTATTGACATTGGTGCAAAAAAAACTCATAATAGTAATTATACAATGAACTGTTTGTCGATGGGGATGTCCGCTGATTACAGTGAGGCTATCCTGGAGGGTGCGACTATGGTAAGAGTGGGCACATCTCTTTTCGGCAGACGAAACTACAATAAATAAACTTTAACGGAGGTTAATTTTAACATGGGATTTTTAGACAAGGTAAAAAGAAGCGGCTTTTTCGGCGGCAACGAAGATATAGATGACGAAGAATATTACGACGAAGAAGAAGAATATGAAGATGACGAGGATGAATTCGAGGAAGAAGAGTATATGAAGCCCGAATACACCGAGCAGCCTATACAGCGCACAACTCCCGTAGCCAAGAGAACCGCTTATGCGGCTCCCAGATCTGATGTCAGTTCATCCAATGAGGGCGGCTCGTCCTCTGACACCCGCGTGCTCAATATCCACGCGACAGCACAGCTTCAGGTCGTTATCCGAAAGCCTGAGGTTATGGACGATGCATATGACATCGCAGATCACCTGCTCAAGAGACATACCGTTGTGCTCAACCTTGAATCTACCAACAAGGAGATCGGCAAGAGGATCATAGACTTCCTCAGCGGTGTGGCATATGCTAACCACGGTCAGCTTTCAAAGGTTGCCAATGCGACATTTGTTATCACACCTTACAATGTCGGACTTATCGGACAGGACGTTATAGGCGAGCTGGAAAACAGCGGCGTCTTCTTCTGAGAAAGTGGGCAGCGGCAGTAGCGGCGGCAGTACCGCCGGAGACAGCAGGCTTTTCACAGCCATGATGGAGGATGCAGCCGAGCTTTGCGAGCGGCGCAACGCACCTGTTTTTACCGACTTTTTGGACGAAGAAAAACAGGGTATCGCAATCTCGGTGATGAATCAATACCACGCAAATTATATACTTTTCGGCGGATATGAGGATGCCGAAAGATGCATGCTCGGCGTGTTTCCGCCGTATGACGAGCCGGACACGGAGCTTTTTCCGATGGACGCAGTCACGGTGGAATTCCGCCATGCCGACGAGCTTAATCACCGCTCTGTACTGGGAACGCTGATGGCTCAGGGCATTGAGAGGAGCTGCATCGGTGATATACTTATCGAAAGCGGAAGGTGCGTGTTCTTTTGCCGTAATACGGTGACGCGCGCGCTTCTCAACGACATAAATACAATGGGCGGCACGGGAGTGAAGCTGACAGAGGGATGTCAGGAGCCTTTGCCTGCGGCTCATAAATTCAAGGAGCTTACCGACACCGTAGCTTCGGCCAGACTGGACTGTCTGGTGGCATCACTCGCTAACGTCGGACGCAGTGAGGCCGAGAGAAAGATCACGGCGGGCGAAGTGCTGGTGAACTCGGTGCAGTGCAAAAAGGTTTCCCATACCGTGCATGAGGGAGAAAAAATTACGGTACGCGGCGAAGGGAAATTTATTATTGATGAAATCGGGCCGCTGACCCGTAAGGGAAGACTGATGCTGTCTGCCCGAAAATATATTTAATTTAAGGAGGATGGCACAGTGCTCACTCTTAACGAAATCAGAAATGTAAATTTCAGAAAATCGAATTTCGGCGGCTACCGTGCTGAGGACGTTGAGGCTTTTATTGATGAGGTGCAGCTTTCATATGACTCGCTGCTCAAGGAGAATGCTGAACTGCTCAAGAGACTTGAAAGCCTTACCGCAAAGTTGGAGGAATATCAGCAGGAAGAGGATTCCATACGCAATGCCCTGATGAATGCTCAAAAGGTGGGTGACGCTTCACTGCGCGATGCAAAGCACAAGGCAGAGATAATTCTCAAGGACGCTACCATCAAGGCTGAAAAAATCGTTTCCAACGCTCAGATAGAAATTCACCGTGAACGCGATGTTATCGAAAAGATGCAGCGCGATATTGCCGACTTCAAGGCAAAGCTCCTCAAGGTCTACAAGGAACATCTGACGATAATCAACAGCATTCCGAACGAGGAAATAATGCGTCAGGATACCAGAGACGCGGTCGCCTCGGTGCCTATGCTCGACAGAGATACCAACCCGTATGCAAGTCAGCCGATGGGCATGCAGGATGATTATTCCTACGGCGCAAACAATTTCGGCGGCAACAACTTCGCGGGCAATAATTTCGGCACTGACAATTTCGGTGCTGACAATTTCGGCGCGAACAGCTTTGACAACGGTTTCGGCGCACAGCAGGATAACAGTTTTGCGGCACCTTCGGCAAACAGCTTTGACCAGGGCGGCTTCAATATGCCGAATCAGGATATGCCTGCGCAGAACGATTTCGCACGTCCGATGGCAGATACCCGTTCCGAGCAGCCTATTATGCCCCGTGAGCGCATGAACCAGTCCAGAGGCGGCTTCACCGTGAACATCGACGACGATATGCCCGCGGCTTCCACAACAACGCTTCCCCCTCCTATGCGAGAACAGCAGAGATATTCGCCGTTTGACAATCAGCCATCCTACGGAGCACCGCAGGGCGGTATGAATGACTTTGACCGTCAGCCTATCGGCGGCGAAGATTACAGTCAGCAGTTCAATTACAACGACAGCGCAAACACTCTCGGTGGCAGCGACGATTTCGGCATGCCGGCATATGACGCGGGAATCCCCAATGCTTCCGAAGAAGGTCCCGCAGGTCTTTTCCGCCGCAGAAGATAAATTTTAATTCAGATAAAATAGATAAGAGATAATAGATAATAGTTGCTGTATGAATATATTATTTTTTATCCCGACAGGCTATTCAATATAATTCTAATTTGAAAGAAGGATAATACCGATGAGTCAGGATTATAACAACACTCTTAATCTTCCTGAAACAGAATTCCCCATGAGGGGCAATCTGCCTGCTCGTGAGCCTGAAATGCTTGCTAAGTGGGAGCAGGAGGATGTTTACCACAACATGCTCAAAAAGAACGAGGGCAAGCAGAAGTTCGTGCTGCACGACGGCCCTCCCTATGCAAACGGCGACATTCACCTCGGCACTGCGCTCAACAAGGTGCTCAAGGACGTTATCGTAAGATACAAGAACATGGCGGGTTTCTATGCTCCCTACGTTCCCGGCTGGGATACTCACGGTCTGCCCACCGAGCTGAAGGCTCGCAAGGCGGCAGGCTTTGAGAAGGCATCTAAGATGTCCGACCTCGAGCTGCGCGGAATGTGCCGCGAGTTCGTAATGGGTTACATCGACGACCAGAGAAGCCAGTTCAAGAGATTGGGCAATATGGGCGAGTGGGCTGACCCTTACATCACACTGCTCCCGAAATTTGAAGAGAAGCAGATCGAGATCTTTGCCGAGATGGCATGCAACGGTCAGATCTACAAGGGCTTGAAGCCTGTTTATTGGTGTCCTGACTGCCAGACTGCATTGGCAGAGGCTGAAATCGAATACTCCGAAGATCCCTGCGTTTCTGTTTATGTAAAATTCAAGGTCGCAGATGATAAGGGCAAGATTGCCGCATTGGGCATCGACGTTGACAAGACATATTTTGTTATTTGGACAACAACAACATGGACGCTCCCGGGCAACCTTGCAATCTGTCTTGGTCCGAAGTTCATGTATAAATTCATCAAGGCAGGCGACGAGGTCTATATCATGGCTGACGGTCTGTACAAGGATGCTATGGCTGCGGCAGGCATTGAGGATTACGAGGTAATCGGCGAAATGCTTGGCAGTGAGTTTGAATACATGAAGGCTCAGCATCCCTTCCTCGACAGAACATCACTCATCATCGTGGGCGACCATGTAACTCTCGAATCCGGTACAGGCTGCGTTCATACAGCTCCCGGCTTCGGTGTGGACGACTTCAATATCTGCAACAACTATCCCGAGATCGGCATTGTTGTTTCCGTTGACGCAAACGGCAAGCTCACCGAGGAGGCAGGTCAGTTCGCAGGTCTCTCCACAGACGACGCAAACAAGAAGATCGCCGTTCACATGGATAAGATCGGCTGTCTGTTTGCTTCGCAGAAAATCAAGCATAAATATCCCCACTGCTGGAGATGCAAGAACCCCGTTCTCTTCCGCGCTACCGAACAGTGGTTCTGCTCGGTTGACAGCTTCAAGGATAAGGCTGTCGAGGCTATCAAGAACGTAAATTGGATCACAGGCTGGGGCGAAGAGAGAATCACCCAGATGGTGCGCGACAGAAGCGACTGGTGCATCAGCCGTCAGAGACGCTGGGGCGTGCCGATCCCGATCTTCTACTGCAAAGAGTGCGGCAAGCCGCATATCAATAAGAATACAATTCTCGCTGTTGCCAAGCTGTTTGGCGAATTCGGCTCGGATGTATGGTATGCACGCGAAGCTAAGGATCTGATCCCCGAGGGCACTGTCTGCGAATACTGCGGCGGCAAGGAATTTGACAAGGAAAAGGACATTATGGACGTTTGGTTCGACAGCGGTGTAACTCATGCGGCTGTCTGCGATGTTCGTCCCGAACTGGCATGGCCGGCTGACCTCTATCTCGAGGGCGCTGACCAGTACAGAGGATGGTTCCAGTCTTCACTGCTTACTTCCGTTGCATGGAGAGGTACTGCTCCTTATAGGGCAGTTCTTACTCACGGCTGGGTCGTTGACGGCAAGGGCGAAAAGATGTCCAAGTCGCTCGGCAACGGCATCCTGCCCCCCGAGATCGTTGACAAGTACGGCGCGGATATTCTCCGTCTGTGGGTAGCATCCTCCGATTATCAGTGCGACATCAAGATCTCCAACGACATTCTCAAGCAGCTCAGCGAGTCTTACAGAAAGATCCGCAACACTGCAAGATTTATGATAAGCAACCTCTACGACTTCAATCCCGACAAGGATATGGTCCAGATGTGGGAGCTCACTCCCATCGACCGCTGGGCAGTTATGAAGCTCAACGAGCTTAACAAGACCTGCCGCGATGCTTATGACAGATATGAATTCCATCAGGTCTATCATTCTATCATCAAGTTCTGCGTTGTCGATATGTCGAACTTCTACCTCGACGTGATCAAAGACAGACTTTACTGCGACGACAAGTTCGGCATGTCCCGCAGAGCCTGCCAGACGGTCATGTATATGATTCTGGACGCTATGACACGTCTCATCGCTCCTATCCTCGCATACACATCCGACGAAATTTGGCAGTTCATGCCCCACACCTGCACTGACATCAAGGGCTCTATCCTCTACAACGATATGCCTGTTCCGGTGAGCGGTGTTGAGGTTGACGAGAAGTTCGAGGCTGATTGGGACAGAATCCACGCTATCCGCGACGATGTTCAGCGCGCACTCGAGGTCGCCCGCAAGAACAAGCTCATCGGCAAGTCGCTCGAAGCTGTTGTCACACTCTACTGCGACGGCGAACTCAAGGAATTTATCGAGTCTGTTAAGAACAGCCTCGAGGATGTATTTATTGTATCGGGCGTTAAGGTCGAGAGCGGTACATGCGACGAGAATCCCTGCGATGTTGAGGGTCTTGGCGTGTCCGTTGCTGTAGCAGACGGCGCAAAGTGCGAGCGCTGCTGGAAGCACACCGACGATGTGGGCGCGGACAACGAGCATCCCACACTCTGCCGTCGCTGTGCGGAAGTTGTCAAGGGTCTTTAATTTGAGGATTTATAAATGACATCAACATTGATTGCTATTGCCGCGATATTTTTTCTGATTGCGGCGGATCAAATAACCAAGCTGTTGGTATCGTCAAATTTTGAAGTAGGTCAGTCGCTGCACATCATCGACGGTGTGCTCGACTTCACCTATGTTCAGAACCGAGGCGCGGCATTCGGCATGTTTGCCAATCAGAGATGGATATTTCTGATCGCCACGGTGGTTCTGCTGGCGGCGATAATCATATTCTGGGCGAGAGGATTTATCACCCATTTCACCGGCACGATCGCCGCAGTGCTCATCATTGCAGGCGGCGTGGGCAATATGATCGACCGCGTGATACTGGGATATGTGGTGGATT
>JBGUUF010000381.1:0-3052 GCA_045133435.1 Acutalibacteraceae bacterium | reverse complement strand
CGCTATGTTGGCATTTCGGTCGTACAACTCGCAAAGTGCCGTCATCCAGCTCATTCGCCGCTCACCTCGCTGTTCTCAAATTCCTCCGCGCCGATGAAATTATCGCCCTTGCCGAATGGCTTTATCGACATCTCGCGGATGTGCCTTACATCGGTGCAGTCCTCGGGGCGGGTGAATTCTATCACGCCATTTTTCATCACGGGACGCCAGAATCTGACGGTCATCTGATTCTTGTCCGTCTCGTTTACTGCCTCGTCTGCGTAGGTTATGCCGTGGTACATAAATCCGAATGCCATTTCGGGAATGCCGTCATAAATGCTTTCTCCCTCACCGAATTTGCACGGCTCGACATATCCCTGACACTCGCGCGTTCCGAGAAATATGTCGCGTCTGCCGCCGCGCTCGATCATGCGTTTGGCGATGTTGTGGTGCTTGTTTTCGTTGCGGTCACATTCCAGCTCGGGACGGTTGTAATTCCACTCGAAATGCGCCTGCACCTGATAGCGCACATCCTTGAGGTATGTGTAAACCGCCAAATCGTTGCCAGACGGCCATTTCAGCGGGCGGATGTTCTTGCTCTCGGTCTGAATGGGATTCATAACGCGCACTTTGTCTATGATCCACACGATCGTCGGCTTCCAATAGACGCTGTGGAGCACGCCTTTCATCGCTTCATAGGTGGGAAGCAAAAGAGAGCTTTTTTCACCACCGGCTCTTGTCACCGGGTCGGAGAAAAGTGCGTAATCGCCGCTCACCTCAAATTCCACCGTATTTCTGTATTTCATCAAACCACTCCTTGATTTCAAAATATCAAATTCTGCATTTCACTCGGCTCGTCCGACACGCCGAATTCTTCGTCATAGCAACGCTCGTCAAGCACGCGGACGCCGACCTCGGGCAATATCTCGACAAAATCCTTCAGCTTTTCATACAGCCATTTTGAGATGCTGACCGTGTAACTTTGAAGCTTTTTTATTACGCCGTATTTCTCAGACAATGCCGCCGAGCCTCGCAGTGTTTCAATCAAAGTCCTGCTGTCTTTGTAATTTACCACGAGGTCGATATTTCCCTGCTCTTCAATGCACTCAAATTGCTCGCCCGCCGACTTGAATGCCTGTGGCAAGCAGCATTGCCACTGCTCACGAGGGTATTTTTTCATCGACTCCTTCAAGCCGTGACTGTTTTGTGAGAGCAGGTCAACCAGCGTCGTACCGTACTCGCTGACCGTGTAATCAAATTCCGTCTCGCGCTGTTTGAAATATATTTTGTAATACGCCTGCATCGCTTCGGGCGAGAGCATACTGCCGCCGTAATTCTGAGGCTCGCGGTCAAACATATAGATAAATTTCTCCATAGCGCGCTGTGCAATAGAAATATCGCGCAGCTTGGAAACATTTTCCTCGCTGTACTTCACCACATACACCCGTCCGCACTCGCTTTCGCCGTGGCGATTACATCGACCGCCCGTTTGGATAATGCTGTCCAGTCCGCTCAACGACCTCACCGCACATTCAAATGAAATGTCCACGCCCGCTTCGATAAGCTGGGTGCTGACGCAAATGCATTTTTCCCCCGAAGCAAGGCTGCCGCGGATATCGCCGATAACGTCTCTGCGGTGAGCCGCGCACATATTTGTGCTGAGGTGATACAGCTTGAATTCGCCGCCGTTCATCTTTTCAATCGTCTCATAAAGCCTGCGCGCGGCGGATTTTGTGTTGACTACAATAAGCATATTTCGGTGGATCTTATCCATGACAAAATCTGCAAGCTCATCGGCATCGCGCTCTCTGTCGCAGTCGCAGATTATTTCCGTGCGCTTGAAAATATCAAAATATCGACTGTGATCTTCCACGATTTCCGCTGACGGAAGCATACAGTTGTTTTCCAATGCGTTAAGAGGCGGCTGTGTCGCCGAACACAAAATTACCGACGAATGGCAGAATTTCGTCAGATAATTCACCGACAAATTAAACAGCGACGTACAGCGGATGGGCAGCGACTGTATCTCATCGAAAATTATTACGGCATTTTCCAGAGAATGAAGCCTGCGCACACTTGAAATTTTATTTGAAAACAGCGTGTTTAGGAGTTGCACTGCGGAGGTAAAAATTATCGGTGAATTCCACCGCTGGGTGAGTGCGTCGTATTTCTCCCGCTCCGCTTCGTCGTCGATGATAACATTGCAGTGATGCTCCAGTATGTACTCCTCGGCATTCAGTGCGCCGCCCAATTCTGCGGCATTCTGCTCCAGTATCGAATTATACGGTGCGACATAAATTATGCGCTTCATGTTGTTTTTGAGGGCGTGCGACAGCGCGAACGACATCACCGAGAAAGTCTTGCCGCCGCCTGTGGGCACGGTCAGCCTGAATATTCCGTTCGGGGCATCTGACTTTTTGCGGCAGACGGAGGATATTTCTCCGCGCGCGCTCATTATCTCCTGCTCCTTGGCGGAGGATTTTGATTTGCTGTTCAGCGACTTCAATTTCTTATCCAGATTTTGGAGCATTTTTGTCCACACAGCTTGAATATCCGCCGCATCACGCTCGTCCGAATAAGCTGAATTCCCCCCGAATATCGCTGTATCGGTGCGGTCCGCGTCGGTCAGATACGACAGCAGAAGCCGCTCGTACATTCCTAAATAATAAAAAGCACTGCCGTATTTCACGTTGTTTTTATTCGCGCAAAATTTCAAGGTATCGTTATATACAGACCTGCATTCCTCGACGGATTTCTGAAACAAATCGCACAGCTTGTCCCTGTCAAACTCCTCAAAAAACCGAGCTTTTACGTTTTCATCAAGCGGTGCGGCCTCGTTTCGCTGAACAAACGACAGCTTGCCGTCGGGAGTTATGCAGTCGGCGAAACCATGGTGCGAAATTATCGCGTGACGGATGAATTCAAACGTCACGTTGGCGAATTTAACATCAATATTTTCAACACACTTCATCAATTCACGCGTTATCTGAGCGCCGGCGGTGGAATGCGTCACTTCGCCGCGACGCACTGAATTGGGATTTTCATGGGCATTTTTTATGTAACGCTGAAATTC
>JBGUUF010000380.1:0-1115 GCA_045133435.1 Acutalibacteraceae bacterium | reverse complement strand
TCAAAATTATATTTGTATCGTCTTTTTTTAATATATTAAGACATTTTTACTTGAAATTTCTATCAAGCAACTAAAAATCGGCTTTATTCACGCTTTTTTCGCAATTATGTTGCGAAAATCAACCACGGTTTAAAGAATTTTAACGATTATTGTATAAAAACTTTGACAAATTAACCATATGTAAAAAATTAATCGGGGATACTGCGGAATATCATCCCGGAGCATCCCCGATTAAAATACATTTTGTCTGATATTATGAATTTTTATCGACCTGCTTAAAGGTCTTGAGATTGCCGCTCTTGAGACTTCTCTTGTCCAGCTCGGCATAAACATCCTCAAGCGGGATCCCGCGCTTGACCATGAGCACCATGAGGTGATACATCAGGTCGCCGATCTCGCCCACGAGGTCGGAATCACTGTCGTTCTTGGCGGCAATGATTGTCTCGGAGCACTCCTCGCCCACCTTCTTGAGAATCTTGTCCAGACCGGTGTCGAGCAGATAGCAGGTGTAGGATTTCTCCTGAGGGTTGTCTCTGCGCTCAATTACAGTGTCATACAAAGCCTTCAATACGTCGTTGTTTTCCATTTTAATAAATCTCCTTACTTTATGGATAAGCCGTCGATTTCACGCTGTGAAAATTCATCACTGAGCGGTGTGCGAATCGACTTATTCAGCGTTTCCATATATATGTATTTTTTTATCAGTTTTTCTTGCCCGGCTTAAATCCGATGGGCTGGAAGAAACAGGAATGATTTCCCGTGTGGCAGGCCGCGCCGATCTGCTCGACCTTTATCAGCAGCGTATCATCGTCGCAGTCGCCGCTTATCGAAACTATCTTCTGCAAATGTCCCGAAGTCGCGCCCTTGTTCCAAAGCTCCTGACGTGAACGGCTCCAGAACCATGTATAGCCTGTTTCGAGAGTCAAACGCATGGATTCTTCGTTCATGTAGGCAAGCATCAGCACCTCGCCCGTCGAAGCCTCCTGCACGATAGCGGGAATCAAATCTGCCTTAGCGAAATACTTCGAGAGGTCGCGCGGCTCTGCGCCTTTTGCTATGGCATCGGCAACGTCGAGGTCGCCCGTGTATATCGCCTTGCCCGCGATAGCGCCGTA
>JBGUUF010000379.1:0-1471 GCA_045133435.1 Acutalibacteraceae bacterium | reverse complement strand
ACGCCGCAGGTGCTCTGCCATTGGATAATCACCTGCATCACATGGGGAGCAGTGACATTGCTGTTATGCCGCCGTTCAAAGAAAAACTATGAATTCGACATTCTGACAAAAGGCGATAAAGTCAAGGTATGGCAATGGATAGCCGCGTTGATTTGCATTGCCGTGGTGCTCGTAATGAGCTATATTGACTGGAACGGTTTAAAGGTCATAATAGAGTATCAGCGCAACGGCGCGCTCAGATTTGTTTTCCAATACATCTATTATTTCTTTGAGACGGCACTTTTCACACTAATAATCGTGTTCGCGCAGAAGGCGTTTGAGAAGTGGTTCAAGCGAGAAAATATCCCCTACGGCGGAATTATATGCGCGTTGACATGGGGATTGGCGCACATGTTCACCAAGGGCAGCGTTATGACGGGTCTGCTCAGTGCATTCTGCGGATTTTCGTTCGGTGTGGTATATCTGCTGCTCGGCAGGGATATAAAGAAAACCTACATCGCGCTGGCGATAATGTTTATTATGTAAAAAACTCGGCGAGTTGAAATCATATGACTTCAACTCGCCAATTTTTTATTTTATGTTAAAATCACGCGCGAATTCTTCTAAATCGCGCCGCATAATGCTCACCGCGCTTGATACATCGGGATATAATTTCTCCATACGGTCGAGCGATTTTAATGCAAGCTCAAATACCGCGGGATCTATACCGCCGGTTATTTTGATTTGCCCGAAAGCTGTAGCAATAATTACCTGATCAGTTTGCAGCATATCGCCTTCAAGTGATTTTAACTGCTCGTCAGTCTGAGCATCAGCAGGCGAGAGGTAGTCCATTTGCCATTCATCCTCAATAAGCTTGCGCGGAAAATCTGCAAAATCCATATTCGGACGCTTGCGGAATGTCGCTTCAAGCACAGCTAATGTGTCTGAACCCTCGTCACTGCCGAACGGCGCGTCCTCATCACCGCAGGAATAATAAAGCTCGTCCGAGAAATACTTGCGGAAAATCGGGTGACTGGTGAGCGGGTGCGGTCCGAAATCCTCTGTATCGAAATAAGCGAGCGTGCTCAGGTCTAAATCATCCATAGGCTGATAACCCTTTTTTATTTTGGAGGCTATTAATTTTGCGGCTTCCTTTTCGCAATTTTCTTCCGTGTCAAACTCTGTTATCTGCCAGCGACCAAACGTGGCGGTCTTGCCCCAGTTAGTCACCATCTCACAACCGAGAGTCTCCACCCGCCAGAATTTATCGGATTTTTCGTCCTGAAATCGAAATGCCTTATTCATCGCTGTTACCCCCATATATCCGCATTCTTCAAGCCTTGTTCTATGCTGCCTTCCAATACAATTGAATGTTCGTGGAACATATCGTCGTCATCGAAAAACACTTGATAGTCTCCGTCGGCATATACCCACATAAACCCTATTGAAATTCGGGCGGCGAATTGTTCCTTGGTAATCTCTTCTGCACCCT
>JBGUUF010000378.1:0-1364 GCA_045133435.1 Acutalibacteraceae bacterium | reverse complement strand
TCATAATGCATGCCGTATCAGGGCTGACTCTGGGGGAGATTGCCGAAATTACTCAACTTCCGCTCGGCACAGTAAAATGGAAGCATTCAAACGCGCTCAAAAAGCTCAGAAAAATTCTGGGCGAAAATTTCATTTAAGGAGGCGGTAAAGTGAATAAATCAAGCAAAGATACTTTTAACGATAAAATAGAATCTTCGATAAGGCAATCTGCCGAAAAAATCACACCGCCGCCGTTTTATTCCGTGCTTGGAAAAATAGCAAGCGATGATTCATCAGAAACCTACAATGAAATTTTTTCAGAACAACTTCCGAGAAAGAAAAATTCTGCATTAAAAATCGCAGGCATTGCCGCCGTGCTGGTAATTTTATTGGCAGTCAGCAGTGTGGCGGCGGTAATAACCATGGGCGGTGTCTCGATGGAGGAATCTCAAGCCGCTGATGTCAGCCTTGAATTCTCAGAGGAATTCAGTGAGACATCGGAATCCCAGAATAACGCGGCAGAAGATGCTGTGTCTGATTCAGACTTTGCCTGCCAAAGCAGCGATGTTTGCAGCAGCAAATAAATATCAAAAAGGCGACGGCTTCGGCTGTTGCTTTTTTAGTTGTACCAAAAAACGTACTGCACAAAAATCTATATTGAATTATTGTGTGAATTATGTCATAATAGTATCAAATGACGATATAAAATTTTATGCGGAGGTAGACTATGGGGATAAAATTTGTCATAGGCACAGCCGGCAGCGGCAAAACTCATTATGCCAGGCAAAAAGCCGCCGAGTTGGCTTTATCAGGCAAGAAAGCCGCACTGCTTGTACCTGAACAATTTTCATTTGAAACCGAACGCGCCATACTTAATTTGCTTGAACCCAAACACGCAAATAATGTAGAGGTGTTCAGCTTTACACGTCTGGCAAACCGCATTTCAAGGCAAATCGGCGGCATTGCAGGCAAAAGATTGGATGATTGCGGGCGCGCCGCGTTGATGAACGTCGCTATGGGGCAGGTGAGGGATTATTTGAATCTGTATGCCGCTAAAAAAAAGGGGCAGGACTTTATTTCGAGCATGCTGACAGCGATATGCGAATTCAAAAGCTGCGCCATAACGCCCGAAATGCTGAGCGATGCGGCTTCAAGGGCAACTGAATCGGTATTGGCGCAAAAATTGAACGAGCTTTCGCTTATTTACGGCGCATACAACGCATGTCTTGCCAACGTCGGTTCAATCGACCCTCTGGACGATCTTTCAAGACTTGCAAACAACATGGAAACGGTTGATTATTTCGGCGGTATAACTGTAATGTGCGACAGCTTTACAGGCTTTACGAGACAGGAACTGGCGGTCATCAAAAAAATTATCGAGCAGT
>JBGUUF010000377.1:0-1305 GCA_045133435.1 Acutalibacteraceae bacterium | reverse complement strand
AGGGCTGTTTCAGAATGCAGGCTGACGTCGGCGTGAGCCTCATTAATTTCCTCGGCATGATTGCCTTTGCGTACTGCGTCGTCAAAATCTTCTTTCAGAACATCTCGCGAGGCGGCATACTGCTGGTGCAGATGACGGTAGGTTCGCTCTACATGTTCAGCGTCCCGAGGGGCTACACCGACGGCTTCAATCAGTGGATTAAGCAGATCGCCGCGCTGTGCCTGACGGCGTTTATGCAGACCACACTGCTGTTTCTCGGACTGCTGACCTTTGCCGACAATATGCTGCTTGGCTTGGGAATAATGCTGGCGGCAAACGAGGTGCCGAGAATTGCACAGCAGTTTGGACTTGACAGCTCGGTCAAGGTCAACATGACATCGGTAATTCACGCGACAACCACGGCGGTAAATCTCACCCGAAGCGTTGCGCGTACTGTAAAATAGGAGTTGATTTTAATGACAACGTATTTGTATCCGCAAAATTTAAAGGCGACCGCAAATTTGTGGCTTTGGAGCCTGCGGGATTTTGCGATTTTGTGCATATCCGCTCTGCTGTCGGTGCTCGCGCTGGTGCAGCTCGGAATTGTCCTTCCCGCCGCCGCATCACTCTGCTTCGGCTTTCTGACCATTCGCCCCGACGATACGACGGTGCTGGATTTCATCAGGTACGCGGCGCGGTATTTCATATCAACACAGCAGGAATTTATATGGAGGATCTGACGAATGAAAAAAGATAAAAAGCAGAAAAAACAGAAGCAAAAGGGACGTTCCGTGCAGGAGCTGATCGGAATCAGGACGTTTACGAAGTACGGACTTTCCGTAGGCAGGGACGAGCTGCTGTTTTACACAGTCTCGCCCACCAACATTTCCGTGCTGTCGAGGGAGAATATTGAAATCAAAATCCGCAATCTCATGACGGTGTTTTCGGCGATTCCAGACATTGAAATCAGCTGCACCGACTCATGCGAGTGCTTTGATAACAACAAGATTTATTTGCAGGGCAGGCTTTCGGAAGAGGAAAATCCGAAGGTCAGAACCATGCTGCAAAAGGACATCGGCATGCTGGACGAAATGCAGGCCGAAACCGCGACGGCAAGGCAGTTTTTGTTCATCGCAAGGTGCAGAAATATGAAGCCCGAGCAGGTGTTTCAGCAGGCAAACCGCATCGAAAAAGTTATTTCCGATCAAGGTTTTGAGGTGCGCAGAATGGGAAAAAGCGAAATAAAGCGATTTCTTGCGATTTACTTTGACGCGAGTATGAACGGCGACCGAATGCCCGACATTGACGGCGAACAGTTCTTGGAGG
>JBGUUF010000376.1:0-3135 GCA_045133435.1 Acutalibacteraceae bacterium | reverse complement strand
ACGAAATGGGTGCAAGCATAAAAAATCTCAGTTATGTTCAGTTCCACCCCACAGCGTTCAACGGTGCAAACCGTGAACAGTTCCTTATAAGCGAGGCTGTAAGGGGCGAGGGTGCATATCTTTTAAACTGCAACAAAGAGCGTTTTATGGACAGATACGACGAACGCCTTGAATTAGCCCCCCGAGACGTAGTTTCCCGTTCCATTATTATGGAATCACGGCGATTAGGCAGTAATAATTTCTATCTCGATATTCGATATAAGGGCGAGGAATTTATAAAAAACAGATTCCCCGGTATTTATGCGGGATGTCTCAAACAGGGCGTTGACATTTCAAAGGATTTAATTCCTGTTTTCCCTTGTCAGCATTATCTTATGGGCGGTATAAATGTCGATACCAAGGCGAGAACGTCTGTATCGGGTCTTTATGCAGTGGGCGAATGCTCGCACACGGGAATTCACGGCAAAAACCGTCTTGCAAGCAACTCTCTGTTGGAAGCACTTGTGTTCTCCCGCAGAGCCGCGACCGACATTATTCTGAATCTCTGCGTAAACGGAAGCACCGAGCCGAAAGATGAGCCAAACATGCCCAGTCTTATCGGCAAACCGCTCAGAACAGGCATTCGCACACGAATCCGTGATATTTTGCAGGAGGCGCACTTCGTCACTCTTAATATAGAAAAGGCAAAAAGCAGTATCCCCGAGATCCAGGAGCTTCTCAAGGAAGTGTATGATCCTGACCTTGCTATGAGCAAGGATCTAATTGAAACTCGCAGTGCAGTTACAGTGGCTTACATAGTGCTGAGCGAAGATATAGAAAACGCAAAAAATAATCAATAATTAAAATACATATCGGAGAAAATATTTATGGTTACAGATTTTTATTTGGATGAAATCATCCGCACCGCTATAAAAGAAGATATAAATTATATAGATACCACCGCCGATTTGGTAATTCCGCAGGCGCAGAAGGGCAATGCATATTTTGTAGCAAAGGCTTCCGGCGTGCTTTGCGGCATAAATGCGGCAATGAAGGTCTTTGAAATGCTCGACAGATCGTTTGCCTGCAAGGTGTATTTTCACGACGGCGATAAAATCAAAGAGGGCGACGTTATCTGCGAATTCAAAGGCAATATGAGAGCAATGCTCAAGGGCGAGAGAACTGCGCTCAACATCATTCAGCACATGTCCGGCATTGCCACTGAGACCGCAAGATGCGTGGAGATCGTAAAGGGCACGAATGCGTCAATTACCGACACCCGCAAGACACTTCCCGGTCTGAGAGCGCTCCAAAAGTACGCTGTAACTGTGGGCGGCGGCAAGAATCATCGCTACAATCTGAGCGACGGCGCGATGCTCAAGGACAACCACATTGATGCATGCGGCGGAATCACAGGCGCGGTGGAAACTCTGCGCGCAAAGCTTGGTCACATGGTCAAAGTCGAGGTCGAAACTCGCAATTTAGATGAGGTCAGAGAAGCTCTGGCGGCAGGCGCGGACATTATCATGCTGGACAACATGGACTGCGCTATGATGAAAGAAGCTGTTGAGTTCGTCGGCGGCAAGGCTCTGCTCGAGGCTTCGGGTGGAAACACACACGACACTCTGCGCGAGGTCGCTGAGACAGGTGTGGATATAATTTCGATCGGTGCGCTCACACACTCTGTTAAAGCATTTGATATTTCGATGAAAATATCATAAGATAGACGATTTGAGGTAATATGGAACCGCTGATGGCTGTGCTGTCAGCGATTCCGTTAATATTTTTATATTGGGGTGATTGGTAATGAGATCAGCAAAATCCGGTCTGAAAAAGCAGGAAGCCGCCGAAATCGGCGCGCGTCTTAAAAAAATAAGAAAAGAATCGGGTCTTTCGCTCACAGAGATCGCAGAGAGATTGAACCGTGAGTACGGAGCCAGCACGAACAAAGGGATGATTTCAAAATACGAAAACGGTATACACGAGCCGTCCGCCAGCACGATTTTCTGTCTCGGACGCATTCTTGGTGTATCCAGCGACTATATCCTCGGCAAATCCGAAGAAAAATCTCCCGAACAGCCGCAGCAGGGTACAGATGTAACCGGTCATGCAATAAAGGTCTTCACCAGATACAACCCCACTGATGGCGGTGATTTGGATGAAACCGCGTTCGAGCTGGTACCGAAATCATGGATGGTAGGCGGCAGAGAATTTTTCGGTATTAGAATTAAGGGCGGTCGTTTTGCACCGAGATATTACGACGGCGACATTGTCGTATTTGAACGCCGCAGTAAGACAAATCGCGATCAGATAGGAATCGTGAGCATTGGAGACGGTGACGCTTTCATTTGTCTGATAGTCAAAAAGCGCGACGGCAAGTGGATAAAGCCGCTTGACCCGGCTTTTGAGGATAAGTTCTACACAACAGAAGAGCTTGCCGCAATTCCCGTGAAGATTATTGGCGCGGCAGTGCAGACCCGAAGAATGGAATACGATTTTCTCAACAAATAAAAGAAAACCGGCTTTGTCTGATTTTTCAAACAAAGCCGGCGATTTTATTTCCTCGCGAGCCGAATAACAACTGTCGTAAGCAGCCAGAGTGACATGCCAAGCAGCGTAAAATTGTATTTTGTGCGGAATAAAATGTAAACTCCTATAAAAGCAAGCACTGAAAGAATGATAAGCGATACTGCCGTGACCGCGATCTCTGCGCTTTTTTCGCTCATAAATGAGCTGAGAATGTGTTTCAATATCCCGCCGCCGTCAAACGATTCGACCGGCAGGAGGTTCATCGCGCCGAGCACGAAATTCATCGAGGCTAGCTGAGGCGATAATTTTATAAGACACGCCGCAAGAATAAAATTGACGGCACTTCCCGCGGCGAGAACGATCACTCTGCCGTGCGCAAATTCAGCCATAGAATTATTCCGAATTTTCAGACCGAACGGTGTTATGCTTATTTCTTTTGGATGCTGGCGGGGGATAACCGTCATCGCAATCAGATGCCCCAACTCGTGCAGCAGCGCGGACAGCATACCGCCGAGCATCATCCCGCTGCGGTCAAACATCGCCATAATGACAGCCGATGCAAAAAAGTAAAAATTAATGCGGACCTTGCAGCCCTTCAAATCAAAAGTCAATTGTAAATTCCGCCAA
>JBGUUF010000375.1:0-3726 GCA_045133435.1 Acutalibacteraceae bacterium | reverse complement strand
GAAATAAAAAAGAGAGTGTACAGTTTTTTGCAGATGAGCTCAAAAGAAAATCTGGTGAGTTCAAAGTTGTTTATACAAGAAATGAGAACGGAAGTAAAGAACTGTTGAATTGCAAAAAGTATTCATATCTTAATAATAATTCCAAATCAGTAAAATCTAAGAAAATGGTAAGATAACAGAAGAGAACACACGTTTCTTTAGCTGTTATTAAATGTTATCATATTATAATAAAACTCCGTAATTATGTACAGTGCATAATTACGGAGTTTTGCCTCAATATTTTAATTATATCATAGTTAAATTTATAACACAATAGTTTTATTAAAAATAAACTTATTAATATTTTTAATAAAAGTGTTGACAATGTTAAATAAGTTGTGTATAATATAGACAAAGAAAAGGAACTAAAGGAGGTTTTAAATATGAAAATTAAGAAACCTTTAATAAGACACATCAAAGATTATTTACGGAGTTTGCCCCCAAATGTATGATACCGGGTACAGTAAGTAACGGTTAAAGCTAACTTGTTTGTGTCGAAACAACTGATCATTTAGATGTTATAAAACATAGTGAAATTATTAATAAGATCAAGTAATAGTGTTTCGGAAATACCTTAACCAGTCTGAATTTTCTTATTGTATGTAATAGTATTAAAATAACCATATTTTAATTTTAATGGAGTTTTATATATTATTAATGAATTCTAATTCATTTGCAGACTGAAACGTCCCAATAAGTGAATTTTATAAATTTGCATATTGTGCTCGGATAAACTGGACTAAAAATATAATTTAATATATATTGGAAATTTATTTATGGTGGTTAGACCAATGAGAAGTTTAGTTTTTTAGATTGACTAATTTAACGAACGGAGAACAGTCCAATGTAAGCGTAAATTTTTAATATGATAAAAATACATTACAAGGAATGAGTCCAAAGAACAGTTTAATTTAAAAACGTCCTGAATTTGCTTTACTGATACAAATTATTTCCTTATCAGAAACAGGACATAACCAAAATAATTATTTCAATAAGAATAAGCGGTGATTGTAGTAACGATCACCGCTTTGTTGTTGGCGCCTTTAGACGTAGAAATGCAAACGTCAAACGAAGCATTTATGAATTTATTGATAATAATAGTTCAGTAGAACTTGTTGTCGATTGCGAAAACAGCGATCCATTTAAGCTCGCTTCGGTTCTTAAGCAGTTGGATAAAACCGAAACAGCCAAAATTCAAAAAATAGTTTTATATGATGATGTTCATACTACAAACGCTTGGCGCTATCTTAAAGCTGTAACAGGTATTCCCGTTGAACATAATGTAGTTGGGAGAATCAAATATGATAAATCCCTTGTTGATATAAAAATGGGAATGGGTATATCTAAGGCGTATTACAAAGATAATGTGACAGCCTTTATACTGCTCTCAAGTGATTCGGATTTTTGGGGTGTTATTTCCTCGCTGCCGGACGCAGATTTCTTGGTTATGGTTGAGGAAGAAAAATGCGGTCCCGATATTCAAAACACATTGGAGCAGGACGGCACATATTACTGCTTCATGGATGATTTCTGCACAGGTAACATCAAATCTTTCAAGAATGCCATGTTTGTTTCCGCACTTAAGGACGAAATGGAGAAAACTCTTGCTGTTGATACCAATGCTTTGATTGAAGATATAATCAGAAATTTAAGGATGGATGTATCCGCTGCTGAGAAGAGCAATTACTATTCAAAATACATACGTAAAATGCGGCTCGAGATTGATGATAACGGCATACTGAAAATCAAAGTTCAAGAAGAATAAAAGAAAGCGACAAAAAGCGCCGCGACCGAAGTCGCAGCGCTTTTGCCGTTCAGCAATCTTTTTCGCTTTTGATGACATTCATCCGGTCAGGCGTCCGCCCCGGTCTGCGGCTCAACAGGTGCATTTTCAAAAGCATTGATCTCTATGTTATTATTCAAGCCGGTCTCACCGGTGAACACCTTATCGCCGCCGGAAATGTTGTTTGCATAAATATACGAGGATATTTAACTTTTTCAACTTCTTGTTTTATATTAAGGAGGGTGTGTTTCAGAAAACGTGATCATATGCAAAATAAGCCGAATATTTATGCAAACCATCAACAGGAAGCAGGAGGGAATCATGAACAAAAGAGAAAAGGCAATAAAAGAAACAGTCGCTTATTTGAAGTCACACAATATCTGTTTTGAAATCTCATTTGAAAACGGAACTATCTGTGTCGTAACGGAATTAAAAGCACATGACGCTCCGAACCACCGCGTTGAGGCGTCCGTATACTTCTTCAGCGAATGTATGGAGGTACGCGCATACTATTCCGCATTATGCGCAGAGATCATCAGAGGAAGCAGTCATATCGACAATTTGATGCGAGTACTAAATGATATCAACTCCCGCGTATTCCTTAGATGCGGAGATCCTTACGGTTTGTATCGCCCTCACTTACTCTATACGCCGAGGATATATTTGGCAGGCGACGGTACCGATGATATCGTCATCATCACCGTTATCAACTACGATTTTTATGAGGTCGCTCCCCTCGAAACGCTCGACTACATCACAGCGTTTTGTCCCGAATACCTCGATAAGCTGACCGCACCGATTTTTCTGACACTGTCAGGAAGACTGACGGTGCATGAAGCTGCCGTGCTGATAGATCGGATCTTCGGCTTGAATTAGCGAAGACATCTGCGTTATCATCTTTATGAAAGCGATATAGACTTCAGCGATAACAACTTGCAATTCATAGTAAGATTTGCTACTATAAATGAAGCACCCATAGCTTTACAAAGGAGTAAAATAATGGCTGAACAGCAAAACGTTCCGAAAGAAGTTAACAATCAAATCAGTAATACCGAAAAGATCAAAGAATTAACCGGCTATACTCCGGGTAAGGTATATCTTTATGATGAGGATAAAGCAAAAAACAAAGAATCCTTTGATTCTGTAAAAAGATGGGAATGAACAGATTATTTGATCAGAGGTACACGATTGCTGTCAAGAGGTGTCTACGATATTAATACAGGTAGTTTTCACATCGTTCCCGATGATGATAATACCAGGCTGGAATATCTGGATTTGATTAACAAAGCAATCCATATTCTCGAACCCGCAATCAGCGAAAGATTAAGAGAAATACTAAATGATCCTACAGCAAAATGCAGATGCGGAAGAGGCGTACCGAGAACGCATCTTGATATTGAAAAATATATTTCTTTTACCTATAAAGGTTATGATTACTTACTTTGTTTTGAACGGCTGTATAAGAACGGCGATCAAATAAACAGTCTGCTGGGTGCTTTTCAGTTTTACAGACAACCTGTAAAATTTTATATGTTTTATCCCGAGTCGTGTAAAGACGGAGAAGAAACTCCGGACAAAATCGAATCTCCGGAGCGGATCGTCTATAATCCTGTCGGTCTGCCCTCTGTAGCAACCGTAGCTAAAGGCAATGGCGTTAAAGCTGTATGTGATGCATTTATCAATTTTATCGGAATTTAATAGAATAGTTAACAGCCGCGCGGAAAAGATATTCTGCGCGGCTGTTTTGGTTGATGTATAAACCGGAGCTATATTTCAAAAGAAGGATGTTGACAGAGCTTAAAAGTAAGCGCCAAATGAGGTAAAGAAACATCCGCCACAGATACCGGTTGGTACTGTGGCGGATGAGATTATTTTAGGATATTTTATTCAGTTGAGTATGCCAA
>JBGUUF010000374.1:0-1334 GCA_045133435.1 Acutalibacteraceae bacterium | reverse complement strand
CTGCTGTCAAGGCTTTTGAGCAGAGCCTTCCATTCGGGACTTTTTGTGTGGAAATCGGAGGAGTTGAAGAGGAAGTTGTCGTCGTGATAACCAACATCATATGTATAAGATCTGCCGAGAGACGGATTGCGCGCCATGAGCTTGGTGGTCTTGAACGAAGAGGTGTATGCGTCGAGCAGCTTGCGCATATTTTTGCTGTTCATGGCGAACCATTTGTTGTTGCAGCCCGACATATTCCATTCGCCCCATGAGCCGTAAAGTCCAAGCTGTATAGCCGCAAGCGAGGGGTGTCCGTCGTATTTTTCGCCCAGCAGGGTGATGAAGTTTACCATGTGCTTGACCAGCTCAGTGCTGTTGAAATTTGGAAATTCCAGCGTGTAGCCATTATATGTGGTCGAGCTGATGTAACCGAATTTTGACAGGTTTTCGTAGAGCTTGTCGGGCAGGTAAAGACCTGTGCTCGACTCGTTGTTGTATCCGGGGTAAACTATGTAGGTGCGGAGGATGAGCGTGTTGCCGCGCTCGGCAACGGAGTTGAGCAGGCTGTCGATGTATAGCTCGTCGAGATAGCCGTCCGGATGCTCATCGTCATACAGATATACGTCGCTGAATTTTATACCGACATATTCCAGCGAAGAGTCCTCGGTGGGTGTGGAGAAAAGCGAGGCAAAGCCCTTCATCGGGTTGGGAACGGTGGTTTCCTGATATTCAAATTTGTTCGGGGTTATCTCAATACCGCCGGAACACGAAACTGCGGTGATCAGCATGGTAACTGCCAGCAATGCCGAAAGAATGCGGGTGATTTTTTTCATTGACCGTCCTCCAAGGCGATTTTTGTTATGTCATGCGGCGAGTCTGCTATGTAGTCTGCTCCTGCCGACTTCAATTCCTCCACGCTGCGGAATCCCCAGCTCACGCCGCATTTGGTCAGACCGGCGTTGTGACCTGTCTGCATGTCCACGTTGCTGTCGCCTACATAGAGAATATTACTCTTGGGAATATTTAATATGGATATTACGTCGTTGCATGAAGCGGGGTCGGGCTTTGCGGGGAATTGCTCCATCTTGCCGCGTATCAGGTCGAATGTATCCTCGCCGAAGTGATGCTTTACTATCTGCACGCTCAAGTCGTGCTGTTTGTTCGACAGCACACACAGCTTCAAGCCGTGCGATTTCAGCTCGCTCAGCATTTCGGGGATACCCTGATAGGGCGCTGTTTTGTCGTTCTTGTGCATGTCGTAGTATTTTCCAAACTCAGCCAATGTGTGCTCGAACACTTCATCCGAAGCATCGGCAGGCAGTATGCGCTGGATCAGCTTGGGAATGCCGTTGCCC
>JBGUUF010000373.1:0-3218 GCA_045133435.1 Acutalibacteraceae bacterium | reverse complement strand
TTATGGATTAAATTATAATACAGATTTAACAAAATGCCAATACTATTTTTTATCTTCAGCGTTGACATTTTCCCTCAATCTTTTAGTCAGCTCCGTGCCGTCCACCCACTCCAATACATCGAATTCGCCGCACATTCTTCTCGCTATCTCCGCAGTTTCGTCATCTGCGCCGAAATCCGCCAGATATATCTTCGACAGACGGCGGCTGGCTCTCCTCCTGCGCACCATCGCGCCCCGTATGCGGAATTCTATATCCTCCATATGCCCCTTCACGGGCAGGACGATGCACTCCCACGCTCCGCCGCCTGCATTGTAAAACCACGAGCACACCGCCGATATTACGCTGATAAGCCCGCAAAAGCACAGCAATCCTACAATTGAATACAATATTATTTCATCCAACACAAAAATCTCCCTTCCATCATATGAATACGCGTTTCGCTGTCATATTTTAATATGTATTTGCCCGCATTACATAATATGATGTAAAAATTGTATACGTTACACATATGTATTGTCCGTCACATAAAAAGATACAAAAAAGATAATTAAAAGCATATATTTTTATGATGGCTTGTATAAATAATATTGAAATATTCAGAAAATTATGTTATTATTAATGATGTATTGAACCTATTTTATAGGAATTTTTTACCAATCGGGTGTGATTTTTTTGAAAGTAAGTAAAATAAAGCTTCCCGTTCTGATCGCGGCCAGCGTCGTGTTGTGTATAATCGTGACTATTCTAAGCATCACGGTCATCAATTCTTTCGACAATAGCATGATGGAGGAGCAGATCAGCGAACACAAGGCTTCTATGCAGCAGGTCACGGAAAATGTGCAGAAAAATATAGAAACCAAATACAACTTTATCCGACAGACCGCTGACACGCTTTCTGATTCGGGCAAGGATCTCAGCTACATATCCTCCTCGCAAAATCTCAAAAATTACGCCAAAAACGGCGGGTTTGACGGTGTTATCGCCATCTCTCCCGACGGTATCGCATACGATTCCTCCGGACATACCTCCGATGTGGGCGACAGAGATTATTTCCAAAAGGCAATGAACCGCACCGGAAATATTTCCGGCCGTCTCAAAAGCCGCTTTCCCGATATCGCCAAATACGCCGTAGCTTATGTCGCACCCGTTATCTCGGATGATACTGTGATTGCAGTGCTTTGCGGTATTTCATCGGCAGACATCGCTGTGTCTGACTACACCGACTACTATTCCGACAAAAATTCCGGTATGTATATACTCGACAGCAGCGGTGAAATGGTGATGTCATCGGTCACCTACAGCGGCAAACAGTTCTACGCCACCATAAAGGACAGCAAATATGCCGACGGCAGCAATTCCGGCTATCAGTCAGTCGTCTCGGCGACCGACAGCGCCTATGCCGGCGATATAACCAGCTCGCAGGGCTTCTTTGATATGATGTTTGCTCCCAAGGGCACAAGCGACATTTACTTCAAAAGACAGCTCGCGCAGAATGACTGGACGCTCTTTTACGTCCGCTCGGTCAAGCTCACCGAAAGCACGGTATCCTTCATCGTTATCAGCCGTATAATGATGTTCGCCGTCGTGACTATCTTCCTCGTGGCTATGATAGTAATGCTTTGGCTGCAAAAGCGCAGCAACAGCACGATAATCGACCTCGCCTACAAGGACGAGATCACGGGCAGGGCCAACTGGCAGAAATTCTCCATGCTGGGCAATGAGTTTATCAACCGCCCCGGCTGGTGGTCAAGCAATTACGCCGCCCTTCACATCGACATAAACCGCTTCACGCTTTACAACGATTATTACGGTCATGCGGCAGGCGACCGATACCTGCAATACCTCGCCGAGACGCTTGATTTAATGTCATCTGCCCGCGAGATATGCGCCCGCCGAAGCTCGGATAAATTCGTCGCGCTCTGGGCATACTCCGACGAGGCTCAGCTTGAAAATCGAATCAATGAATTTTTCGCGCTTTCTCAGGAGGGTCCGAACGGCAGTAATGTTTCGCTCTCCATAGGTGTCTACCGACTCAACGAGCATGACAACGACATCGTGCATGCTATCGACATGGCGAAAATGGCATGCCGCACCATCAGCGACTCAAAATCCAACGCGCTCGCATTCTTTGACGAGAAGCTCAGAGAAGCGCAGACCGAGGAACACGAATTAGAAGAACTCATGCATGCCGCGCTGGAAAAAGACGAATTCAAGCTTTATCTCCAGCCTAAGCATGACGTGCACACCGGCGCGCTGGGCGGTGCCGAGGCTTTGGTCAGATGGATAAGTCCCGTCAAAGGATTTATCTCCCCCGGACGATTTATCCCGCTCTTTGAAAAGAACGGCTTCGTCGCCGAAATGGACAACTACATTCTTGAGCAGCTCTGCATATTCCAGAAAAATCGCCTTAATAACGGCTTTAAAACCGTGCCGATCTCGGTCAATGTCTCGCGCGTACAGCTCAGCAATCCAAATCTCGCCGAGGAAATTTGCGCGATAGTGGACAAGCACAGAGTTCCGCACAAATACATTGATCTGGAGCTGACCGAGAGTGCTTGCTTTGACGATATGGAAATTTTGGTCAACACCATGACAAGGCTCAAGGAAATGGGCTTCGCAGTGTCAATGGACGACTTCGGTTCGGGATATTCTTCCCTCAACCTGCTGAAGGAGCTTCCGTTTGACACATTGAAGATAGACGGCGGATTTTTCAAAAATACCACCGACCTCGACCGCGCAAATATCGTGGTCAAAAACATCATAGGACTCGCCAAATCGCTCAATATGAACATCGTCGCCGAGGGCATTGAGACCGAGGAACAGGTCGAATTCCTGCGCACTACGGAATGTGACCTGATTCAGGGCTACTACTATTCCAAGCCCATCTCGGCAAGTGATTTTGAGAAATACATGGCAAGAAACCGCATCTGAACACGCACAGCTTGAAAGGACTCATCAGCACAAAAAATGGAAAATAAGGTTGACAAAAGAATAATCAAAACCAGGCAAAAGCTCACTGACGGTCTGGCTGAGGTCTTAAAGACCAAAAACAGCCGCTCGGTCAAGGTGAACGAACTTACCGTTGCATCCGGCGTGAACCGCGCTACATTTTATTTGCATTACAAGGACATCGAGGATTTTTTGGAGCAGACTGAAAACGAGCTTATCCGCGAATTCACCGAAATATTTGACTGCAATTCTCTGCGCATGCAGAGGG
>JBGUUF010000372.1:0-2548 GCA_045133435.1 Acutalibacteraceae bacterium | reverse complement strand
CGTGGATGATAGTCGGTCGCCCGAAGCCTTACAGCCCGTCAGCTTTATCATTTTCCCCTCGAGCTGCGTAATCGGCACATCCATATTCCAAGCATAAGTGTGCTGTGGAGATTTTCGGCGATTGCTGTTTTCATAGAAATTAGCGCGCACAACATTATAAGTGTAGAAGCGCTTTTTTTCACAATCTATGAAGTAATAAATATCACCCTCATACCCGCTTCTTCCCGAAAAATGACGAGTGCACATATATGCCAATTTGACGGGTGGCAATGCCTTATATTCACCGCGAAATTCGCCCGAAATTTTCTCGATAACCGCAGGATCATCCGTGCCCTCAACTATACCGCAATCAAGATAGACAGAGAGAATTTTATTAAGTAAAATATGCGAATCAAAGGTAACTTTTCTGTGCAGATATTCATTATAAAGAGAAGATATTTCACGCAAATTTTGCTCAAAATCAGCAAGCTTTGCATTGTGCGCAAGCAGAGAAAGCTGCTGTGCTTCCTCCTCGGCATTTGCGCCCGAACGCGCCAGTCCCATCGCCATCCAATCTGTGAGACGCTCCCGAATTTGCGCTGACATCACTTGCTTTTCCTTTATTTCATCTAAATTCACCGCAGCTTTTGCCGTCCGCAAATCGTCAATCTTGATGATTTCGCGCTCTAGCATAAGACAAATGAGTGCCTTCGCCTTGTGCTGACAAAGCTGTGTGCTGTGGCAGGCGCACGTTGAATTTTCCACAGAATCAAGGAGTTTTACAGTGATATTTTCGTCGATTAAATTCACAGTAATGATTGACGAAAATTCAAATTCAGGCTTGTAGCCTGCCTCGACTTGCTGAACAAATTCACGATAATTTCTAGCAGGTATCGCCTTTCGCAAAACGTCAAGCATGCCGACATCGAGTTTATCCAATATCTCAGGACGTTTATTTTCTTGTGGTTGTGATTCACTCGACGCATTTGCTTCGCCCTTGTATTTTTCCTGCAAATAAAGGATTGACATAACAATATGTTTGCATACTGACGAGGATGGGCAACTGCATTTACTCTGAGCCAGCGGCAAAATAATACTGCAATTTGCGTCATCAATTTTCACACTTGCAGAGGTTTCGGACAATTCAGCTTGAATTAATGCGTTAGGTAAATCCTTGCAGGAACGCTTATAAATCCCCTTGTTGCTCATGCCAATCAGATAATCTTCGTCCACATTTGCTATCGTTTTTAGTAACTCGCTAATTTTTACTCACCCGCCTCACTCAATTATTTTAGCCACCCAATCCGCCAATCGGTCGGGTGTCATGGCTGCAACATCAGCACCCAACGCAGAAATTCGCTCGGCAACTCTGCGGTCATAAACTGGGTTTGCACTGTAATCCAGCGCAGTCAGCGCGATAAATTTCGCACCGCTTTCTATTATAGAAGCGCAGGTCGCGTAGAGCTGATTGATGCTTCCTCCTTCGCAAAGATCCGAAACCAATACCAAAATTGTGCGCTGTGGAGCTTCGATCAAAGTTTCACAATATTGCAGTGCGCGGGCAATATCTGTGCCGCCGCCAAGCTGAACGCTCATTAAAGTTTCCACCGGATCATCGACATAACCGCTCAAATCGACCACTTGCGTGTCGAAAATCACTAACTTAGTATCAATCATCGGAAGTTTCGCAAAGATACCCGCCATGACTGCGCTGTGTATCACCGAGTCCATCATCGAACCGCTTTCATCCACAGCAATAACCACCCGCCAGCTGTTCATCCTTCTGACTCTGCCGTGAAAATATACGTTTTCCAGCATAATGCGTTTTGTTTCGATGTCATAATTTTTCAGATTTTTGGCAATGGTGCGCTTTATGTCCAAATTTCGCGCTGTTCTCACAGGCGAAGCATTTCGGCTCTTTTTTCCTGAAAATGCTGGTTTGACTTCTTTCGACAGCCTTTCGGCTATTTCGTCAGCGACAGTTTTCACAATTCGCCGCGCCGTTTCCAGCACGTCACCCTTCATCATGTGTTTCAATTGTAGTATCGTTTTGAGCAAATCCACATTTGGCCGTAAATTTTCTAAAACTTTCTTATCTGTAACTAATTCGGTCATTCCGTATTTATCTAACGCATGACGCTCCATGATTTCAACGGTACTTTGAGGAAACAATTCACGGATTTTTTTGATCCACTCCATCACCGTTACACTAGAGGCTCCGCTGCCGCCTGCTCTCGAATCTCGCGCACCAGTTTCTTCGCCCTCCTGCTCGCGGGAATATAAAAAATCCAACAGATCTTCCATTTCCATATAACTGACAGGTGCGTTTCTAAACGATATATTTTCCGACGCATTTTTTCCGAGAATTAAGCGCCATCTATTTAGAATTTCAGTATCATTCACTCCATTTTCACCGCCTTCGATAATTGCTCAACTGTCCACTCATCAAGATTTTTTCCGATTTCGTAAAGTTTCGGAGTGACACCCAATTTTTCGGTTATTTCTCTCGAACTATACCCATGTATACCTGCTGCAGATTCCGCCACCCGGTCAATCTCGCTTGGTGAAA
>JBGUUF010000371.1:0-2058 GCA_045133435.1 Acutalibacteraceae bacterium | reverse complement strand
TCGAAATTATTGCGGAATGATTTGATTGCCGCAGCGATTGCGTCGATGTTGATAATTTTATCTTCAGCCGATGATTCCGCACAGTTGAGCTTTGATTTCAACGCATCAAGTTCGCTCTGCTTCTCGTTGATTTTTCGGTCGATAGCACGAATTGCAGTATCACTCAAACTGCTGTCGGTGAGGCGGTCAACGAGAATATCAATTTCAGCTTGTATCTCCGAAAGCTGCTTTTTTAATTTATCACATTCATTGTCAGAGCTTGAATTAAGATATTCATTTCGCAGTTCGTCAAGCTTGCTGTAAATGTTGTCAATCCCTTCAAGCTCGCCCTTAATGTAGTCAACGATTAAATCATCCGTTTGCTGACCGAGCAGGTTTTTGCAATCGCACAGTGCATTGTTGCCACGCAACTTGCTTGAACAGATGTAGCTGTAATTGTCAGAATCCCCCTTGTATTTTTTAGTGAACATCTTTTCACCGCATTTGGTGCAGTAAATCAATCCCGAGAGCAATCCCAAATCCGAGTGATTGACGATTTTTTCTTTCTTGTTATTGTGGAAATAATTCTGGATATGCACCCAATCTCTGCCCGAGATTATGCCCGTGTGCCGACCGATTGCAACTATCCATTCGCACATATCATTTCTCGGCGCACCGCTTTTGGAATAATCTCGCTTGTTGTATGCGGAAATACCAAATTTATTATTCCATTTATCTTTATCATCGCATACCGACGCATTGTTGCTGGTGAAGTAGCTGTAAGCATCTTCATCCGCAATACAATAGACAGGATTGGAGAGAATATCGCGGATACCCGGCAGAGAATAAAAATTGCCGTTGCGAGCGCGGATTCCCTCTTTGATGAGATGTTTGCTGACCGCCGAGACCGAGTGGGTTTCAAGAAATTTATCGTACATCATCCGCACTATTTTTATTTCGTTATCGTTAAAAATCAGCTTGTGCGAGGTCTTGATTTTGCCGTCGATAATGATTTCCGTTACTTCTGCACTGCTGTATCCGGTAGGTGTTGTGCCGCCAAGCCAACGCCCCGTTCGGGCGAGCATGTGCATATTGTCGCGCACACGCTCGGCAATTGTCTCTCGCTCCAACTGGGCGAATACCGATGTGACATACATCATCGCTTTGCCCATGGGGGAGAATGTATCGAAATGCTCCTTGATGCAGACCAATTTGATGTCCTTTTTATCCAGAAACTCGACCAATCCTGCAAAGTCGCTGACATTGCGGCTGAGTCGGTCAAGGCGGTAGCAGATGATATAATCGAAGCACAGTGTATTCATATCCGACATCATTTTCTGAAACTGCGGACGCTTTAAATTTTTTGCCGAGAAACCCTCGTCCTCGTAAATAAAAATATCTTCCTCACTGATTTCAGGGAGGTTGTATCTGATGTAATCCTTGCACATCTCAACCTGATTTTCAACCGATTCGCCCTTGCCCGTAAACAAGGACTTACGGCTGTATATTGCTACTTTCAAACCACCACATCCTTTGCTTAATTTTATTTGAAAAATTACATTTGAATGTTAGCATAGATTTCAAATTAAGTAAACATAGTTTGTGATAATTCTTATGATAGAATATTAAAAATATTTAGCTGGACTTTATGCTGATTCTGTGGTATATGTTTGTGCTGCGAAAGGCAGGTATATAGAATGAACATAATTGAACGATTGTACTACGGTGATATAAATCCGTGTGCATTAAACATCAGCAACAACAGTAAATTTGAGGAATTGCTTGAATTAATGGTCGAGAATGAAGAATCCCTGATCAATCAACTTACAGAAAAACAAAAATGTATGTTTGAAAAGATCAGAGGCTGCGATAGCGAAATTTCTGATATCACGGAAAGAGAAATGTTTATAAAAGGATTTAAGCTCGGAGCGCAAATAATACTTGAAATAATGAAGTAACAGCGAATGTAAAAAAGCAACGATATTATCTGGAGTTTATGATAATATCGTTGCTTTTTTGTCGTATCAATATTTCAACTGGCTGATAGGTATTAATTTCAAATTTTCCAAGGTTGATGCG
>JBGUUF010000370.1:0-5668 GCA_045133435.1 Acutalibacteraceae bacterium | reverse complement strand
AATAAAAGTAACGGAGGCGAAACCTATGTTTAACGGAAAAGGTTCAAACAAAGAAAAAAAGTGTGCCAAAAATTATATAAGCGAGGGTTTGTCGCTGGGCATGATATTCGGTGTGACATTTGGAATTATTTTTAAAAACTTACCTGTAGGTATAGGCGTGGGAATGTCAATAGGCGCGGCAGTTGGTGCGTGTATAAGAAAAAATAACAAATAAATTTTTAATGAAATATCAAAAACGGGACTGTTTTATGGTTGTAAAAAAACAGTCCCGCTTTATTTTATGCGTATATTGGCTGAATCTGAACGCCGTCCAATGCGCTCTCGATAGTCTCGGCGGTGTGGTCAAAATGCACCACAATGGAATTCGGTTTGCTCACGGGGTCATCCTGTGACATGGGGATGAAATAGATATTTTTGCAGTTCATTAGCAGACCGATATTCTTTGAAGCTGCCGCCAGTGCGTCGTTAGTGGACACGCCGATTATCAGCGGTCGTGCATTACGCAAATGTGCCTTTGCCGCGAGAGTTACAGCCGTATCGGTGACACCGCTTGCGAGCTTTGCCAAGGTGTTTCCCGTGCAGGGCGAAACCACCAGCACATCAAGCATTTTCTTCGGTCCTATCGGCTCGGCTTGTGGAATTGTATGGATTATTTCTTTGCCGCATATCTCCTCTATCTCACGGATGAAATCGGCTGACTTGCCGAATCGTGTATCCAGCGAGTAGGCGTTGGCAGACATTATGGGGTAAATATCCCCGCCCGCTTCGACGAGCTTTTTCATTTCATCTATTGATTTGCGGAATGTGCAGAACGAACCGCAGATTGCATATCCGATTTTTGTCCCTTTTATTTCCGACATAAAAATTTATCCCTCCTCGAGCATTAACATTACAGTTTCTTTGATAATTTCAGCGGCGGTCAAAGGCGAATATTTTCCGGGAAGTCCCAATGCACGAAATGCCTTGATTTTTTTGCGCTCGCAGGCGGCGAAATCTATTCCGCCGGGCAGTGACGCTAGATCTATCAGCATTGCGTCGGGTGATACGCCCTCGATGAATTTTTCATCTATAACGAGTGCAGGCACAGTGTTGATAATGATGTCGAACTCCTTCGCTTTACGCAGAGCCTTTTTGAAGGACAGCGACTCAAGCCCAATCGAATCTATCCACGACCAATCCTTCGGCTTTCTCGCCGCGACTGAGACATTCGCTCCCAAATGCTTGAGCATGGGCGCGGTAAATCTCGCTATTCTCCCCCATCCCGTAATCAATATTCGACTGCCGCAGATAGTGCGCGGGTAATTCACGATAATTTCTGCCAACGCGCCTTCGGCAGTCGCTTGGGCATTTCTCAGCAGAAATGATTCGTTTGAGTAGTAATCGAAAATATTCAGCTTGGCGTAATTCGGCGAGACTTCGCGAAGTTTGCCCGCAATACCCGCGAATACGACCTTGCCGCGAAGCGCGGTGCAGAATTCGTCGTCCAGCCGAATCTGGTATGTGCTGAGGGGTGCGTTGAGCGTCGCACCGTCCAGTGTGGGCGGCATGGGCAAAATCACAGTATCTGCCATGAGCACTGCCGTGAACGGGTCGGTTGATGCCGTGCCCGTGAGCAGGTGCGGCGAATGCTCGAACCCCGCGCAGTACACGGTAATTCCCTCCGCTGCCAGCATATTGGCAAGGGCTGCCTGACGCGCATCACCTCCGACAACTGCAAATATGGACTTATCCAATATAATAACCTCCCTGTTACAGGCGTATTTTTTGAAATCGGGACAGAAATTAAAATTCTCTCCCTAACATCAAAATATGATTTTCGTGACAGATTTGCTACATCTACAAATAAAAAATCATTGCCGTCTCAATTGGTTACGACGGCAATGATTTTTTATTCAAGGCTTTTACTCCATAAATTTTACTCATATTACAGTAGCATGCCTTTACTTTGATGCTCTCTTTCAATTTTATCTTACAAGACCGACCTTCTTGTAAACCTTATCAATGGTGCGCTTTGCAATTCTTGATGCTGATTCTGCACCCTTTTGTGCAAGCTCGTCGAGGTATTTTTTATCGGTCAGAAGCTCTTTGTAACGCGCCTGAATCGGCTCAAGCTGTGCTACGACGGCTTCACCCACGGCATTCTTGAAATCGCCGTAGCCCTTGCCGCGGAATTCATCCTCGATCTGCTCAAAGGTCAGACCGGTGCAGGCAGAATAGATCTCGATGAGATTGTTGATTCCGTCCTTGCCCTCGGCATATCTGACGCAAGCTTCGCTGTCTGTGACTGCCGAGCGGAATTTCTTCATGATAGTTGCCGGCTCGTCAACCATGAGAATGAAGCTCTTGGTGTTGGGGTCGGATTTGCTCATCTTTTTGGACGGGTCGAGCAGGCTCATAACTCTCGCCGCAGTCTTGGTGATGTACGGCTCGGGAACAACGAAGGTCTTGCCGTAAATGCCGTTGAACCTCTCAGCAATGTTGCGTGTCAGTTCAAGATGCTGCTTCTGGTCCGCACCGACGGGAACCATATCTGCTTGATAGAGCAGAATGTCCGCCGCCATGAGCGAAGGATATGTGAAAAGTCCCGCGTTGATGTTGTCTGCGTGCTTTGCGGACTTATCCTTGAACTGGGTCATGCGTGACAGCTCGCCGAACTGGGTGTAGGTGCTGAGAACCCACGACAATTCGGCATGTGCGGCAACCTGGCTCTGATGGAAAAATACGCATTTTTCGGGGTCAACGCCTGCCGCGATAAGCAGGGCAAAAAGATTAGTGGTATTTTCCTTGAGCTTCTTCGGGTCTTGGCGAACGGTTATTGCGTGGAGATTTGCGGTGGCATAAATGCACTCAAATTCGTCCTGCAATGCGACCCAGTTGCGGATTGCACCGAGATAATTGCCCAGCGTCATCTGTCCACTAGGCTGAATTGCGGAAAAAATTCTCTTTTTCTTTTCGGGGGTTGCTTCAACGGCTGTTTTTGTCTCTATATTTTCCATAATGTATTGCCTCTTTAAATAATATTTGAATTTAAAGCATGATAACAGATTCTAGCGCGGCATTGATAACTGTCAAGCAAATGAGCGATTATGATATGCGAAAATATGCCGATACAAAGTCCCTGGCAGAATTATTATTTTCTGTCAGGGACAAGTTGATTTTAATTAATATTCAGTGCCGCCTTGATTGAAATTCATCACATCAATGCCGCAATATCGCTGACAATCTGCTAAGCTTTTTATAAAATATTACACCAATATCACAATTTTGTCAACAGATATTTTACGGTTCATTGTGCCTCAGCTTTGTTTTTTGCTTTAGCTGCAACTATCAGTAAAATGCCGCCTATCGCAAACAATATTACCAAGCTTATCAGGCCGATTGACGGGCGGTTAGTAGCTTGACGGATGGCTGAATACAGCGCAGGGCCTATAACGCAGGCGAACTTGCCGAATATATCGAAGAATCCAAAGTATTCGTTCGACTTCTCGGCGGGAACCAGTTTGCCGAAGTATGAGCGGGAAAGCGCCTGAATTCCGCCTTGAACCGTTCCGACCAAGAACGCGAGAATCCAGAAGAGGATAGAACCGGTGGCAACAGCCTTGTCGTAATCCGCCATGTTTTCTGCCGAGAGGAACTGCGCGCCGATTTCTTCGAGTGAGCCGACAGCCGTGCGGAGAGCCAGCTTTTCTGCGGAGGAGATACCCTCAACATTCTTGCATTCGGCGTTAATTTCCGTGATATACTCGGCGAATTCCTGCTCTCTGTCAGACGAGGCAAAGAGCGACTGTGTATAAACTATCAAGCCTTCTGTTTCATCGTTTACGATCTTGTCAAAATACTCTTTTGACGCATCCTCGGTCAAATTCTGCGAAGCCTCATCTGCTGCTGCGCTGATTTCCTGAACAAATCTTGTCTCCAGCGGGATCTGCTCGGACTCAACGGTCTGTCCCATAAAGAATCCGACGCCGCAGATAAGAATATACATGCATATGCCCACGCCGATGATTTTGAGCGAGCCGAATTTTTCCGACAGCTTGGAGAATATCAGCGAAAACGGCACGGCGACTATCTGTGTGACGAGCAGTGCGAGAATCATGCCGACTGTATTCAGTCCGATAGTCGAGCCGTAGGAGGTCGCCATGTGGATTACGGTATTTACACCGTCGATGTAGAAGAAATATGCCACGATGTAGAAGAAAAGCGGCTTGTTTTTGAAAATATCCTTGAGTGTGTAGACAAGTCCTTTGAGGGTTGCACCCACCGATTTTTTCTCTTCATCGTAATGCTCCTGCTTTACATTAAACAGAATCGGGAGCGAGAAGATCGCCCACCAAATCGCCGTGATCAATATTGTGATCTTGACGGCAACAGGATTGTCCATGCCCATCACAAGCAGGACAATTATTGAGCCTATAAACGGAATGGTGCTTCCGCCGATGTATCCCATAGCATAGCCCCATGCGGAAATTCTGTCCATGCGCTCGTCGGTGGTGACATCGGTGAGGAATGAATCATAAAAAACATTTGCGCCCGCAAAGCCGATGTAGGATATTATATATCCCACGAGCATGAGCTTCCAGTTGCTGGTAAATGCCATTGAAGCTGTGAAAAGTACGCCTACTATGATAAAAAAGCCGAGGAATTTTTTCTTCATGCCCTTGCGGTCGCCGAATGCGCCGAGTATTGGAGCAAGTACAGCCACCACTGCTGTAGCTATTGATGTGCCGTAACCCCACCAAATGTCGCCGTCCTGTCCTGCCGCACCGCACACTGCTGAGAAGTAAATGGGCAGAATGGCCGCCATTATGTTGGTGGCATAGACCGAATTTGCCCAATCGTACATGATCCAGCTTTTTTCGGCTTTGGTCATTTTAGAATTTTTGTCCTTTGCCATAAAAATTAATCGTCCTTCCTTTTTGGGAATAATGATGCTGACATAGAATTTCTGAAAATTAAAATTCTTTAATAATTATACATAAATAACAGGCACAATTCAATGCTTTTTAATGCTTATATAAAATTTTGTTCATATAGTCAAATTTTCGCATAATTCACCATACATATTTACCAATGCTACAATTTTTGTAAGATTTGCATTATGACGATATAAAAATCATGTTAAAAATGCCGTTCGGAACGAGGTTATCTCATCACCGAACGGCATATAATATATTGCGGAATATCATCCGAGTCTGAGTTTTGCGCATTGCGTATGACTTGTATCGCCGACGTGGATGTATGCATCGTAATCGTCGTTGGCAAGACCGTATTTTGATATTCTGACGGAAAATCCGTTGTCACTGTACGCGTCGCCGCTTAATATCGGGAAAGCCTCGTAATAATAGGATTTGCCTTTGCTGCTCCGCAATTCAATGTAAATATTGCTGTTGGCTTCAAGCTTTGCCCAATCGCCGAGTTCACCGCTGATTTTCAGGTACTCACCATCGTCCTTGAAGCTGCAAGGTTGTTCGTCACTGACAAATGCAGAACTTTTCGGAGCGCTCTTTGCTACAGCGTCCATGATAGGCGCTTCGTTCAGAATCGTGGGAAGATTTCTTTCGGCTATTTCCACTATCGCAATATTGTATTTTCCGCTGCGTGCCGCTGTGACATCGTACGGAAATGTGCGAGTGTATCTCACTTTGGCAAATGCATTTGATGTTATATT
>JBGUUF010000369.1:0-2924 GCA_045133435.1 Acutalibacteraceae bacterium | reverse complement strand
AGTACATAAAGCTATAAAAGATATTGACGTTTTCCTGTGCAATTTTGTTGAATGTTAGATGTTTTTGCAAGAAACGGACGTTTACTATTCATAATATGCGGCAATTTTGGTGTGTCGCTTGAATTTTTAAGACTGAATATGCATTATCTCGGCGATTATCCTTTAAAAAATCTATTAAAGTATCAGTAAAAAATATACCCGATATTGATAAATTAAATTATGCTAAAAAATGAAAGCCGCCGAAAGAAACGGTCGTTCTTCCGACGGCGATATTTTGTAAAAAATCAGTTTTTCAGGCTCTGGAGCGGAGCGGGGATCCTGCCGCCGCGGGAGATAAACTTGGCGGGAGAATATCTGTTTACGTCCATTATCGGACTGCTTCCGAAGAGTCCGCCGAATTCCATCTCCTCGCCCTGCTGCTTGCCGATAGCGGGGATAAGGCGGATAGCGGTGGTCTTGCTGTTGACCATGCCGATTGCGGCTTCGTCCGCGAGGATAGCGGAGATTATCTCAGCCGGTGTGTCGCCGGGAACAGCTATCATGTCCAGACCGACCGAGCAGACGGCTGTCATAGCCTCCAGCTTGGTGAGCGACAATGCACCGCAGCGAGCCGCGTCGATCATGCCTGCGTCCTCAGATACGGGGATAAATGCACCTGAAAGTCCGCCGACGTGAGAGCTTGCCATAACGCCGCCCTTCTTGACAGCGTCGTTGAGCAGTGCGAGACATGCAGTAGTGCCGTGAGCACCGCAGCTTTCCAGACCCATTTCTTCGAGAATGTGAGCGACGGAATCGCCGACTGCGGGTGTGGGAGCGAGCGAGAGGTCAACTATGCCGAACGGTACGCAAAGGCGGCGGGAAGCCTCCTGAGCCACGAGCTGACCCATACGGGTTATCTTGAACGCGGTGCGCTTGACTATGTCGGCTACCTCAGTGATATTGGCATCGGGAGCCTGTGCAAGAGCCGCACGCACAACGCCGGGTCCGCTGACACCGACATTGATAACGCAGTCGGGTTCGCCGACACCGTGGAATGCACCCGCCATGAAGGGGTTATCCTCGGGAGCGTTGCAGAAGATGACCAGCTTTGCCGCGCCGAAGCAGTTGTTGTCAGCGGTCATTTCCGCGCATCTGCGGACGATGTGACCCATTTTTGCCACCGCGTCCATGTTGATGCCGGCCTTTGTCGAGCCGATATTTACCGACGAGCAGACGCGCTCAGTCTCGGCAAGTGCCTGCGGGATGCTCTCGATGAGGGCGTAGTCGCCGGGTCCGAAGCCCTTCTGAACGAGGGCGGAGTAGCCGCCGAGGAAGTTTACACCGACAGTCTTGGCGGCCTTGTCGAGTGCGTGGGCGAATTTAACGGGATTTTTGTCGGGACATGCGGCGGCGATCATAGCCACGGGAGTGACCGAAATTCTCTTGTTGATGATCGGAATGCCGTATTCAGCCTCGATGTCCTCACCTGTCTTGACAAGATTTTCCGCATAGCGGCAGATCTTGTCGTAGACCTTGGTGCAAGCCTTGTCGATGTCGCTGTCGGAGCAGTCGAGCAGGCTGATGCCCATTGTGATAGTGCGGATGTCCAGATTTTCGTCCTGGATCATCTTTATGGTTTCAAGTATGTCATTGGTGTTAAGCATAATTGTGTGATGACCTCCGCGTTAGATTCTGTGCATGGAGTTGAAGATGTCCTCGTGCATGATGTGCACCGAGAGGGCACTCTTCTTGCCGAATTCGCTCAATTCGCTGCTGAGGTCGGCGAAGGGAATATTTGCTTCGGAAATATCCACCATCATTATCATGGCGAACATATCCTGCATGATGGACTGAGTTACCTCAATGATGTTGACCTTGTGGTCAGCGCATATGTTGGAAACTCCTGCGAGAATACCGACCATGTCCTTGCCGATAACTGTAATAACTGCTCTCATAAACTGCAACTTCCTTCCTGGTGTATGTTGTAAATAACATGTTGATTAATATAATACAGCATAAACGAGCCGATTGCAAGGGTGAATTTGATATTTGGGATTTATATACACAAAAAATTGAAAAATTTGATATTCAGTGTTATAATGTCAATACAATGCATAATTCACAAATGATGTGTGTTTGAGCTAAGGAGGTCGCACGCTTGGCGCTGATAACATACCGGATACGAAACGAGATTCAGCAGTATCTCGATGAAAAGCCTATCTTTTTATAGAGGGCGACCACGATAAAATGTGGATCTATGAGGGTTGTATTCCCGAGATAGTCAACCTGCTTTACGAAGGGATGTATGACGACGAATACTGCATTACTGATAAAAAATTCAAATGGATGATCTGCTTCAATCATCACGATATTGCCCTTTTCTTGGGCACGGGACTGAATAAGGAAGCTATAAAAAATTTAAAACAGAAGGAAGATAAAAACACCATGATTAAACCCACGCGCTGTGACAGCCATCTTCACACCGAGAATTCATTTGACAGCGAGACGCCCGCCGAGCTTCAGGCGGAGCGTGCGCATGAGCTGGGCATTGAATACATAACCATCACCGACCACTGCGACATCCTCGACTGGAACGATGCAGATATTGCCCGCTCCAACGCGCAGGCGGCTGAATTAAATGAAAAATACTCCGATATGACTGTGCTTCGCGGCATTGAGCTTGGCGAGCCGCTGCAGGACATTGAGGGAACGTCTCAGGCGCTCAGCCTGTGCGAGTACGATTTTGTGCTGTGTTCGCTCCACAACATCCGCGATGAGGAGGATTTCTATTACCTCCACCCGACGCTCGACGAGGCGCACGACCTGCTTACCCGATATTTTGACGAGCTGCTCGAAATGGTGCGCTGGAATGAATTTGACTCGCTGGCGCATCTGACCTATCCGCTGAGATACATGGTCGGGCGCGAGAAATTAAACATCGATAT
>JBGUUF010000368.1:0-3059 GCA_045133435.1 Acutalibacteraceae bacterium | reverse complement strand
TTTCCCGCCACCAAAAACACTGTGGTGATAATGCATGCAAATCCCACCGCGTCGATCCACACAAATCCCGTGCCGAGCCACAATGCAGAGAATACAGCGGCGGCTACAGGCTCTATGCAGGCGAGCATGCTGGTTTTGACCGCGCCTATATCGCTCACACCCTGCATGTACAGCGTGTATGCAATGAGAGTGCCGGGAATCACAACGCCCATGATCCCCAACCATCCGGCAGCATCAACGGCAACGTAGGACTGCCATGTGCGTCCGAGAAGCGTTATGAAAATCCCGCCGAACAGCATACCTCCCGCCGTGACCAACAGGCTGTTGTATTTTTTCAGAATGCTCACAGGCTCCATTGTGTATACCGTCATAGCAACTGCCGAGATAAGTCCCCACGCAAGTCCCGCCTTTGATATTACCAGCGAATCCGCATGTCCGTGAGTCGCCAGCAGGAACGTGCCGAGCAGCACCAAAATTATCGAAAATATTTCCTTCAAATTCGGGAATTTCCGCATGGCAACGCATGTTATCAGCATTATCATCACAGGCGACGTGTATTGCAGGACCGTCGCTGTGCCTGCATTTGAAGCGGAGATCGCCACAAGGTAGGTGTACTGGCAGAAGAGTATCCCCACCACACCAAACACGAACACAGAAAGCAGGTCTTTCGGCGTTGCCCACAGCCTTTTGAACTGCTCCCGCTTGGTCACGGCGCACAACGCCATCAGCAGAATTCCCGCCGTAAGCATGCGGAAGGAGGTCATCCAAAGCGCATCGACCGCATAATTCTGCTTGACGAACTGCAAGCATGTGCCCGAAAATCCCCAGAGAAGTCCGCCGATCACGGTGCATAATATCCCACGGAATTTTTTTAAATTATCTGTTTTCATCAACAAGCTCTCCTCAAAAAGCGTGAAAAAATCGTGCCGCAAATTTGCTCGCAACGGCACGATTTTTTATTTTAGAGTGAAACTATCAGTTTTTCTTGGCAGTTGGAGCACTGGCTTCGATCGCGCTTATACCTGTGCGAACCAGTTCCTTGATGCCGAACGGACGCATGAGCGAGATAAAATGCTCAGTATGTGCGGTGGTGTCGGTCAATTCAAGTGTCATGGAGGTCGCTGTCACGTCAACTATGCGGGCGCGCATGATGTCCGCGAGGTTCATTATTTCTGCGCGGTTCTTTGCTGTGCAGGAGACTTTGAGCATGGTAAGCTCGCGCTCTATGTAAGAGCCTTGCTCAAGCACTCTGACCTTGATGGTGGGGATGAGCTTGTTGAGCTGCTTTTCCACCTGCTCAATGCCGCTTTCGTCGCAGTCAACAACGATAGTCATGCGCGAGATTTCGGGGTCGTCGGTAACGCCGACAGCGAGAGATTCGATGTTGAAGCCGCGGCGCGCGATAAGTCCTGAGACTTTGGAAAGAACGCCGTAGTGATTCTGAACAAGAACTGTGATGGTATGTCTCATAATTAAAGCGTCTCCTTTCTCAGTCTTCCTGGCGGGACGGAATATCGTCAGCCACTCGGCAGACCAGCACATAAGGCTTGTCGCTGCTGAGCATTCTGTCGATAGCATCCGTCACGTCCTTGTCGTTGTCTATCATCTCGGCGGCAATGCCGTAAGCCGAAGCCAATGTTACGAAGTTCGGTGAGCCGTCGAGCATTATGCCCGAATATCTGCCTTCGTATAATTTATCTTGCAATTCTCGCACCATGCCGAGGCGATTGTTTTCCATTATAACCACTTTAACGGAGATGTCGTGCTGAACAAGTGTTGCCAGCTCGCACATCATCATCTGGAATGAGCCGTCGCCGCAGACCGCGATGACCTGACGCTCGGGTTTGGCAAGCTTTGCGCCTAATGCCGCGCCGAGGGAATAACCCATAGTACCCAGACCGCCCGATGTGAGGAATCTGCCTCCGCGGAATGCGAAATTGTTTGCCGACCATATCTGATTTTCGCCGACGTCGGCGACAAGAATAGCCTTGCTGCGCTGACTGACGATTTCAGAGAGCGTACGCATGAAATTGCGCGGGTCAACGTAACCGTCGCGGCTGTTGAAAACGGGGGTATGCTCCTCTTTTTTCTGTGTGAGGAAGCTCACCCACTCCGCGTGTTCGGCTTCTTCACTGCCGTTGACGAGATTTTTAAGTACAATGCCGATGTCGCCGACTATCGGAATGTGTGCGGTCATATTCTTGCCGATTTCGGCGGGGTCGATGTCTATGTGTATTATCTGAGCCTTCTGCGCGATCTGTCCCGCCTTAGCCATAGCGCGGTCGCCCACTCGAGCACCGCAGAGAATTATCAAGTCGGCGTGGTGGATCGCGTAGTTGGCGGAATAAACGCCGTGAGTACCCAGCATACCCATGTAGAGCGGGTGCTCGGTGGGCATCATACCTACGCCCATGAGGGTAGAAACTACGGGAATGTTCAGCTTTTCAGCAAATCTTATCAATTCCTTGCGCGCCTTTGCAGATACAACACCGCCGCCTGCGCAGATGACCGGTTTTTCGGCATTAGCGATGGCTTCGATCGCGCGCTTCATCTGAAGCGGATGCCCCTGTGTGCGGGGCTTGTAACCGATAATGTCCACGCTGTCGGGGTATACAAATTCGCCCTCGTACTCGCGTTCGAGCGTGTCCTGCGGCAGGTCGATAAGCACAGGTCCGGGGCGTCCCGTGGAGGCGATGTGGAATGCTTCTTTGATAATTCTGGGAAGCTCCTGTGTGTCGGTTGCCAGATAGCTGTGCTTGGTGAATGGCTCGCATGCACCGGTGATGTCGGCCTCTTGGAATACGTCACGTCCGAGCAGGTCAGAGCGCACCTGTCCTGTGAGGGCGACCATCGGGATGGAATCCATGTATGCGGTGGCAAGTCCCGTGATAAGATTTGTCGCGCCGGGACCCGAGGTGGTGCAGCACACACCGACCTTGCCCGAAGCGCGGGAATATCCGCTTGCCGCGTGACCTGCATTCTGCTCCTGACGCACCAGAACGTGCTTTACCTTGTCGTCATTTGCGAGTGCGTCATAAAACGGCGCGATAGTAGCTCCG
>JBGUUF010000367.1:0-5118 GCA_045133435.1 Acutalibacteraceae bacterium | reverse complement strand
CTGAGGTTAAACGACGGGTATGTTGCCGCCGCAAGCACCTCAAAAGTCTTGACGTTCATTACCACGACAGCACGTGCATTTGCATCAGCACCTCCGCCGACAATGCCCTGAGCGACCTGAGATTTGACTATGTTCTCGATCGACTCCTGCGCCGTCCTCTGCAAATCGCTGTCCAGAGTAAGCACCACAGTGTTGCCAGCCTTTGGCTCGCGGGTATACTCGGTATAGATCACGTTGCCGTCGTCATACTGCACCTTTTTCACGCCGTTGACGCCGCGCAGACGGTCCTCGTATTCCTTTTCAATGCCGAATTTACCTACAACATCGTTGTAGCCGTAGCCTTTTTTGCTCAGCGACTCATATTCCTCGGCATATATCTTGCCCGTAAGTCCGATAAGGTGCGGTGCAAGCGTGCCGTCGGTATATTCGCGGATAGGTGTTATCTGCACCGTGACACCGCGGAAGAAATCGGAATTTTCGCTGATGATCTGCATCGTCTCCTGCGAAACGTCACCCGCAAATGTAAAGGGATTGGAGGCGTTGAAACTCATAAGCTCCATTTCAAGTCGAACGCCCATGATTATTCGGGCAACTTTCGGAGAAAGGTCGGAGGTCTCATAGCGCGAAGCCATTTCGTCAAAACAGTTCTGCGCGGTGGCGTAGGTCTGCAACTCCAACATAGTCTCCATTCGCTTGATAGCGGTATTGCTGTTTTCCGCAAAGGAAACATTGCCGAGGTCGTCCACCACCAGCGGACAGGAATCCTCCCATTTAACCGAACCGTCCTCATTCCGACCCTCATTTTCGTCGATGATGTTGGTAAGACGATAGATTATCTCATTGCGCTCGGCATTGGTCAGCTTGTTGTATTCAGATGCCTGAATGATTATGGCGTAGCCCATGCGGTTGGTGGCGATAGTGCGGCCGTATCTGTCCAATATCTCGCCGCGCGCGGCCGTGACCTTGATGCTCGATGCGGTGTAGGACAGCGCCGATTCGGCATATTGGTCGTGATCGACTATCTGAAATCCCGCAAGCTTGTATATATACACCGCCATGATGACGGCGATAATGCCTACCAGTGTCACACATCTTTTGTAAATCAATTTAGCTTCCAAACTGCGTCCCTCCTGTTTCTCAGTTTTTCATCCACAAATTTTAATTAAAGGTTCAGATTTGAGTGCCGCACAAACGGCAAAGCTCACTTATATCATACTCCGACAATGTGATGATAACATGCTTTTTATCGTAGTATTCTGTATCCGCCACATAACCGATGAAGTCATCGTATTTTACGCAGTTAAGCATATTTTCCGGAGCCTGCAGATACACATACCACTCCTCCGGCTTGACGTCGAAGCCAAAGGGAACATACGGCTCTATCGGCACTATCGACCGCGTTTCGCAGGCAATTGCGTAACTGCCGAAAATAGTTCCGTCCTTCTTCTGATAAAAATGCGGCGCGGCATAATAGGCGTCTATCTGCTGTTTTTCGTTAAGGAATTCGCCGAACTTGTCCAAATCGCCGCCTATCTGCTCGATTTCCTTTTCCCCGATATACAGTGGATTCCTGACACCGAATGTTATTATATTTTCATACTCATCCGACCTGACCATATCTTCCGTGGATTTCCATGCATCTTTGCTTGCATCAATGTCGCACTGAATAAATTGTTCGATCTGGCTCAGCTCCGCCATTTGGTCATCACGATAAAAAACTTTTGTATGGAGCAGTTTACAGGTCAAAGAAACGATCATATAAAACAACTCTATCTCATGCGGACAATTCGGAAGCGACAGCCTAAAGCTCACCTCTTTGTCCTTAAAGCTGACTTCTATTTCCCGTGCGAGATAACCGCGCTCATAAATCAAGGTAAAATCGCCGGTCTTGTCCGAATCCAAACGGTAGTATTCATCCATTACACCGTATCCGAATCCCTCGGGCAGAATATCCTGTAATTTCAGCTTTTTGCTGAAAATTCCTTTAGGCTTAACAACTGCTGTGACCGACATGGAAAAATTCCCCCTTAAATTTACTCATCGTAAAGACGTGTGGCGATAGCTCTGTTAAAATAATAGAAAAGCGGCATCAGCGCGGTCGAATACAGACTTCGCGGCAGGAATATCTGAAGCAGGAAAAAGCTCACATCGCTTCCGCTCTGCGGCGGCGCAAAGCACAGCCACTGCACCACGGAAACCGCCGCAACGGCAGTAAATCCGAGTATCAGCGACGTGACCGCGTTGTTTCTCATCAGATACATTACCAGTGTGCCGTAGCCGAAGCATACTACCAAAAGAACAAGTCCGTAAAATCCAAACGGTGCTGTACTGCCCGTGTCCAGAAGCAGTCCTGCTCCCAGACCGAACCACATTCCCGTGACATCGCCCTCAAAAAGCGCGATGCTAACGACGCATATCACCACCAGCATAGGCTTCTCGCCGAGTATTTCGGGGATAAGCGCAGGTGTTGACTGCAAAACATACACCAAAAATATTTCCAGAGCATAAACTGCCCATTTTGCCCTTGTGCCGTTCAGCAGATTCACACTGCATTCACCCTTTCTATGAGATTAAAATTCAGCAAACTAAAGTAGACAGCGCTACAATGGGAATCCAGAGGGGAACCGCCATTCCTTGAATGGCGGTAAAAGCCCTCTTGGCGGGGTCGAGGGGCAGAGCCCATCGCGGGTGCTGGGCAGAGCCCTGCAAACCAAAGTGAAAAGCAAAGCTAAAATAGGAAAAAATCTCATATGCGCAGCATTAATAAAAAACTAACGAGAAAATCTTTGATTTGCAAGTGGACGTTACAGATAAAGTTAAAATTTATAGAATAGGCTGTTTACCGTCATTCGCGATTGCCGACAGCTAGCAGTAGGAAGTGTCCGAAAACACCGAATTAAATGCGTATAATCCACTTGCAAATCTTCGATTTTCTCGTTAGTTTTTCTTTGACGCTTCGCGTGCGGTTTTTCTATTTTAGCTTTTTTCTTACACTTTAGTTCTTGTAGGGGCTTTGCCCCTACGACCCCACCAGGGCCCTGCCCTGGACCCGCCAAGAGGGCTGTGTCCCCATTTGGATTCCCGATGTTGCGCAGTTATTCTGCGGACGAGCTTATATCAGATGTCGTGCCGTCCTTATAACCCTCTATCGAGTCATTCTCAACGGAATGCTGACCCTCAAACTCGGTGATAATAAACACCTCGGTACAGTTCTTTATGTCCGCCGCAGGGATTATCTCGGCATAAAGCGAGATATTTTCCGACTCGGCGCGAATCTCATACACCTCGCCGATTATCAGGTTTTTCGGGAACACCGAGCCGAAACCCGACGTAACTATAATATCCCCCGCCGTCACCTCGCAGTCGCGGGAGAGGTAATTCAATCGCGTATATCCCTTTTTGGACGAAGATATCTCGCCGAACAGCGTGCCGCCGTCGCGAGTCTCCTTATCCACCGCACCGACCTCAAGACCGGGACTGAGGATAGTCGTGACCTTGGACGATGTCGCGCCGAGGCTGGATATGTATCCAACTAAGCCGTCTGCGGTGATGACCGGGTCGTGGAGCGCAATGCCGTCGATCGAGCCTTTGTCCACCGTAAATGCGCCGTAATAATCGCTTGCATCGCGCGCAATGACCGACGCCGGCTGGAATTTAAACTGGTCGTTTTCCTCTTTCAGCTCGAGCAGCTTGCGATACTCCTCGTTCTGCGTCTTTAAATCATCATAATCGACGGTTTTCTTGGTCAGCTCGCGAACCTTCTGCTTGAGCAGTTCATTCTCGGCACGCACCTGATCTATATCTTCAAACTCGCCCGAAAATGTACCTATGCCCGCCGAGATCATCGCGCTGATCTTCTGCACGGGGGTGGTGATTATGCTGCAAATTGATGTGACGAGGTCGCTCTGACCGCCCGTGCCGACCGAGTAAATTATGACACAGCTCATAACCAGCACAGCCGCAAAAAACAGCCGCAGGTTTGAATTGCCGAAATTAAGTTTGTTCCGCAATTTTCATTCTCCTTTCTCGCTCCGCGCTCACGCTTTAGCTGCGAATTCTCCAGTAGGAGCCGGTATTGCTTATGTCGAGCATTCTGCCTGTACCCTCTGCCACGCAGTCCAGCGGATGTTCCGCCACATGCACGGGCATGCCTGTCTCCTGCGAGATGAGCTTGTCAATGCCCCTGAGCAGCGCGCCGCCGCCCGTTATCATAATTCCGTGGTCGAGAATATCTGCGGAAAGCTCGGGGGGAGTTTCCTCCAGCGTCGCCTTGACCTCGTCCACGATGTCAGCCAGCGGTTCGGTGATAGCCTCGCGCACCTCGGCGGCTGATATGATTACATTTTTCGGCAGACCGTCAACCAGATTTCTGCCCTTGACAGCCAGACCCTTTTCGCCCTGATAGGGGAACGCAGAGCCTATGCTTATTTTGATGTCCTCGGCAGTTCTCTCGCCGACGAGCAGATTGTACTTGCGCTTTATGTAGGAAATTATCGCCGCGTCAAATGCATCTCCGCCCTTGCGCACCGAGCGGGAGATGACTACGTCGCCCAGCGAGATCACAGCGATGTCGGTAGTGCCGCCGCCGATGTCGATGACCATGCTTCCCGTGGCTTCGGCTACGGGCAATCCCGCGCCGAGTGCCGCCGCCATAGGCTCTTCGATAAGGTCAACTACACCGCCGCCCGCCTGTCTGGCGGCATTCTCAACGGCTCTTCGCTCGACCTCGGTAACACCCGAGGGAATGCAGATGATAACGCGCGGACGTGCAAAGAGATTGGACTGCACGGCGTTGCGGATAAAGTGCTTGAGCATTTCGGCGGTGATGCTGAAATCGGCGATAACACCGTCGGTCAGCGGACGAAGCGCCACTATCGAGCCGGGGGTCCTGCCTATCATCTCGCGCGCGAGATTGCCCACGGCAAGCACCTCGTCGGTGCGTATATCCACGGCGACCACCGAAGGCTCGCGGATAACGATTCCCTTGCCCTTTACATAAACAAGCGTGTTAGCCGTGCCCAGATCTATTCCTATATCTTTTGAAAAAAGGTTCATTTCAAAACTCGACCCCTTTCATTATTTAACAATTAACACATTATTAATTACGCATAAACAAGA
>JBGUUF010000366.1:0-4756 GCA_045133435.1 Acutalibacteraceae bacterium | reverse complement strand
CGCCGAAATCCGTTATAAATCGTAGTGCGTCTCGCTCGTTCGGCTTCGCCTCACTTCTGAGGGCCTGCCCATCAGTCTCCCGCGATGGCGCCGCCCTCGACCCGGCAGGGAGCCAGCCCCCTGCACCCCGCGCCGCATACGCGGCTAATTGACGCTTCGCGTGTTTCCCTTTTTATTTTTCAAAATTGATTTCCGTGGGCATTAAACGCACTTTATTTTGCACTTTGCATACTTGCCGCTGCCTGTTTTAACAGTAATCGTCACACTGCCCTTGCCAACTATCTCTATCTCGGCAGAGTTGCTGTCCGAATTTCGGATAACGGCTTTTTTCTTCGAGGACGTGGTCCATTTGACCGTATCATTGCAGTTTTCGGGCGAGGTAATTACCGCATTGAGGTTGATCACATCGCCGCAGTTCGCTGTAAGTGTCGTTTGGTCGAGCGAGATCGCCTTTGCCTTAGTGCGGATAACTACATCACATGACGCACTCTTGCCGCTGAATGTCTCGGCTGTAAATGTAACCGTGCCTTGAGAAAGCGCTGTCACCTTGCCGTTTTCGGTTATTGTTGCGACTGATTCGTCTGAAGAACTCCATGTTATCGGGTCATTGGAACCTCTGGTTGACCTCTTTGCATAAAGTGTCTTTCTAACGCCGACATACAAAGTCTCGGGCGGCCATGTGATGTTTATACTCTCAGTCGGCTTAATGCTCGTGATTTTGCAGACCGCCGATTTGCCGCTGCCTGTATACACCGTGACCTTTAAATTGCCCTTTTGGTTTAACGTGACTTCTGCACTCCTGCCATCCTCCGACGGGACGACTTTAACGCCCCATGAAGCCTTCCACTTGAGTGAATCGTTGCAGTTTTCGGGTGACAGCATATCTGCGTTAAGAGTGAACGTCTCGCCCTGGAACATAGTCACATTGGATTTATCGAGCTGCACGGACTTCGCTTTAGTGCGGACGCATATCGTCACAGAATCGCTTTGACCGCTGAATGTGCTGACTGTTACGGTAACATAGCCCTGAGACAATGCTTCCACCTTGCCGTTATCCGAAACTGTCGCGACAGTTTCATCCGACGACTTCCATTCGATGTATTCATATGCGCCGCTGCTGATTGCAGAACGCAGTTGCAGCTTAGTACCCGTATACATATCCGATTTTGCATTCTTTATCTTAATGCTCTTGGTGGGGTTGATAACATGCACTGTGCAGGTTGAGGACGCACCGCTCGCCGTTACGGCGGTGATCACAGCCTTGCCCTTAGCTTTAGCCTTGATACAGCCGTATTCATCCACTGCAGCGACTCGGGTATTAGAGGATTTCCATGTTACAGGATCCTCTGCGTTGCTCGGCTCCGGTGTGGCAGTGAGAGTGAATTCATCATTTACATAAAGGCAGTACAGTTCCTTGTTAAGCTCCACCTTTTTGGCAGGTATCATCACTTTGACTGTGCAGGCAGCCTTCGCGCCGCTTGATGCTATCGCGTAAATTTTCACTGTGCCATTTTTAATGCCTGTCACTGTACCGTCAGCATAAACTGTAGCAACCGACGGGTCGGAACTTTCCCATCTGACATAATCTGTGCAATAAGATGGAACAGTAGTTGCCTTCATTGAAACTGTTTTGCCTTCATATATCGACACAGACTCATTATTAATTACAACCTCTGTTGCCGGAGTCGTGGTCGCATATTTATATCTAAAGGTATACTCATAAGGGTATTTATCAAGAGTCTCAAAAATATAGCCCTTGTCTCTCAAATACGGGATGAATTTATCCAGAGCCTTTGCATTGAAATACTTGTCATGCATGAGAAGTATTTCAACATCATCTTTGACTGTTTCCTTTACATTTTTTATTGATGTTCCGGTACCTGAAGGCACTCCGGAATCGCCTGTGGTGGCTGTCCAGTCATAAAGCCTGTAACCCATATCATGCACACCGTTGATGATTTTTCTTTGGTTTATCGGCTTACAATTGCGGCTTGTCGAACCTCCCGGCATGCGGACCATATTCGGTGTGCAGCCTGTATAGCTCTTGATTGCCTGCGAAAGAAGTTCAAGACCGCGCATATATGAATATTCGCTTTTATAGCATTGGCTGTAAGCATGAGTATAGGTGTGCATCGCCAAAAGATGTCCTTCGCTGCTTATGTTCTTGACTTTGTGAAAATAGTCCGGTTTGTAAACCACAAAAAATGTAGCCTTTACATCATTTCTCGCCAATGCCGCCAGTATATCCTCTGTGTAGGGGCCGGGGCCGTCGTCAATAGTGATGTAGCACACCTTTTTGACCTCTACATCATAACTTTCCACAACACCGTCAATGTCAGTAGCGGAAACTATGCACTCGCCCACGTTCACGCCGGTAACAAGACCGCTGTCGTCAACTGTGGCGATATTTTCATCGGAGGAGCCCCACGCGACAATTTCCTTTTCGGTCACTATCTGCTGACTGAGATCCTTGCCGACTTCGAGAGTATGTTCACTCACCACAAGCTCGGCATCGGACGCAGATACGGCATTTGCCGACTGCAGATCACTGTGGGAAACCGCACTGCTCTCAACCACCGTATCGCCCATATCCGTCAAGCTGTCATCTGATGATGCGCCCGCTGTAAAGCATACCGATATAACAAGGCATAACATAAGCATTGTCGTAGACAATCCGCCCAATACATGCTTTTTTGTACGCTTTGACTTATCTATTGCCGAAGTCTTTCTGTTATTTTTCAAAATATATCATCCTTTTACAAAGCAATAACACATGTCAAAATTATATTACACATTCTCATCACTGTCAACCATTTTTCCATAAAATTGATAGAAAATTGTGTATATAATCAGAAAAAGCGTTAATAACACACTAAACGACGTAATCAAAACAAAATAATTACTCACCGAATTCGTATGTTATCATATTCTGTCATTGTAACGAATTTTTATCATGCGACATTTACACAGGAGTTGATTTATATGTGCGGAATAGCAGGAGAAATCTGCCCACACGGAGGTGTTACAGGTGAGCTCGCCCGCGCAGCTCAGGATTCACTCAGGCGGCGCGGTCCCGACCAGAGCGGCATTTATCGCAGCGACAGCGCGGTGCTGATACATACCCGCCTGTGCGTGGTTGACATCGAAAACGGCAGACAGCCCATGACCTGCATGCAGGACGGCAAGCGGTATGTGATAGTATACAACGGCGAGCTTTACAACACCGACGAGGTGCGCAGTGAGCTGATAGACTACGGCTGTGAGTTCACGGGACACTCCGACACCGAGGTGGTGCTCAAGGCATACACTGTATTCGGCTCGGACTGCGTGCACAAATTCAACGGCATTTTCGCCTTTGCCATCTGGGATGAGCGCAAGCACCGCCTTTTCTTCGCCCGCGACAGGATAGGTGTAAAGCCGTTCTTCTATCACATCGACAGCGACGGCAAATTCATCTTTTCCTCCGAGATAAAGGGAATTCTGGCGCAGACAGGCAAACAGCCTGAAATCGACGCGGCAGGTGTAATGGAGATCATGCTGATAGGTCCGGGCAGGACTCCCGGCTACGGCGTATTCAAGGGCATCGACGAGCTGAAACCCGCCCACTGCGGATTCTTCGACGAAGACGGACTGCGTATCTACCGTTACTGGAGTCTGACCGACCGCGAACATACCGAAAATTTCGCCCAGACCGCCGAGCATGTGAGGTATTTGGTAACAGACGCTATCAAGCGTCAGCTTGTCTCAGACGTTCCGATAGGCACGTTCCTCTCGGGCGGCTTGGATTCCAGCCTGATTTCCTCCGTGGCATCCCGCGTACTTGCCGAGCGGGGCGAAAAACTGCACACCTTCACAGTAAATTACAAGAACAATTCAAAATACTTCCGCGCCACCAAATTCCAGCCCAACAGCGACAGCGATTTTGTGGATAAAATGAACGAGTATCTCGGCTGTGAAAATCACTTGATCGAGATAGACACCCCCGCCCTCACTCACGCGCTCTTCGACGCGGTGGATGCGCGAGATCTGCCGGGCATGGCGGATGTGGATTCGTCACTGCTGCTCTTCTGCGGCGAGATAAAGAAGCACGTCACCGTTGCGCTCTCGGGTGAATGTGCGGATGAGATATTCGGCGGCTATCCGTGGTTCCGCGATCCAACCGTGCGCGCAAAGGACGGCTTCCCGTGGGCACAGTCCACAGCCTATCGCGCGGAATTCATCTGCCCCGAATTCACCGAGCTGATAGACCCGTCTGACTATGTGCAGCAAAAATACCGCGCCACGGTCAAAGAGACCTCCAAGCTGCCAAACCTCTCGCCGCTTGAGTCGCGCATGAAGGAAATGGTCAATCTCAACCACCACTGGTTCATGCAGACGCTTCTCGACCGCAAGGATCGAATGAGCATGTACAACGGTCTTGAGGTGCGCGTGCCGTTCTGCGACTACCGCATTGCGGAATATCTCTACAGCGTGCCGTGGGAATTCAAGGATTACCGTTCATACGAAAAGGGACTTCTGCGCGAGGCAATGAAGGATTATCTGCCCGAGGAAATACTCTGGCGCAAGAAAAGTCCCTATCCCAAGACCCACAATCCCAGCTATCTTGCCGCCGTCTCGTCATTACTCGCGGAGCTGGCAACAGACGCCTCCGCCCCCATATGGCAGATAGTCCGCCGCGACAAGGCGGCAAGCCTGCTCACCGCGCAGAACAATCCCCAGCCGTGGTACGGGCAGTTGATGACTACACCCCAGACTA
>JBGUUF010000365.1:0-2592 GCA_045133435.1 Acutalibacteraceae bacterium | reverse complement strand
ATCGACGCATTCTTTGACGCGCTCAAGAAGTGCGGCATCTCCAGATATAAGTTCATCAGCTACCACGAGCATGCTATCGGCAGCGGTGCAGACGCAAAGGCTTGCGCTTACATTGAGTTGCTCTCACCCGAAGGCGCAAATGTATTCGGCGTGGGCGTGCATGCAAATATCAACATAGCCTCGATAAAGGCAGTTCTCTGCGCGGTAAACCGTGCGATGAGCATGCACATCGGCGAGTAAATTAATCAATTATAGCATAAAAAACGGATATTTTCGCGAATCTGACTTGCGAAAATATCCGTTTTTGCTTATTTACAATTGATACAAGCTGTCCTCAAAATCCTTGACGTAATATTTTATATTCTTTCTGCCACGGGTAATTACAGTGTGTCCCTCGGCTTCAAGCCGTGCCTTCTGAGCCTCTGTGCCGCCGGGATATTTTTCATTCAGCTCGCCGTTTGCCTTGAGTGTGCGCCAGTAGGGAGTTTCGTCCTCGGTGCGCTGATAACTCGCCCATGCCGCGATAGATACGAATATTCCCGCCGTTATCGGGTCGGTGAAATCCGCGTCGTTGCTTTTTGCGAAATACTCGCGAATCATACCCACTGTGATCAATTTCCCGCGCGGGATTTTCTTCATGACCTCGTCGTAAGCTGTCGGAGGGGCAAAATACATGCGCTCACCGCCGTATTTTTCGATGCTTTTCGGGTCTGTGATGATCTGAATTTTGGGCATATCTTTGGCGTTGTGCAGCATTGCGTTGAAATCTTTTTTGTCTTCGTTTGCCATTTGGATCACCTCGAACAGATTATACCGCATTTATCAAATGTATGCAATGAGACGGTTTGAAAAAAATCAATCCTTCGCCAGACGTTTTTCCGCCAGTGCGATAATTTCCTCGAGTGCGCGTATGCGGGCATATTTTTTGTCGTTGGATTCGATTATTATCCACGGGGCATTGGCTGTGTTGGTGAGGGCGATGGTCTCGTCAACGGCAGTCTCGTATTCGTCCCATTTGGCTCGGTTGCGCCAGTCCTCGTCGGTTATCTTCCACTGCTTTGACGGTGTGTTCTGACGGTCATTGAAGCGTGCGAGCTGTTCGTCGCGGTCTATGTGCAGCCAGAATTTCACGACTATCGCACCGGCATTCACCAGACTGTCCTCAAAGCGGTTTATCTCGTCGTAGGCGCGTTTCCATTCGGCGTCGGTGGCAAATCCCTCAATGCGCTCCACCAGCACTCTGCCGTACCATGTGCGGTCGAATATCGCGGTGTGGCCGTCCTTGGGCAGAGCGCGCCAGAATCGCCAAAGGAAGTGGCGGCTTTTTTCCTCGGGAGTAGGCGAGGCGATGGGAATAACCTCGTAACCGCGCGGGTCGAGCGCCTGAGTAATGCGGCGGATGTTGCCGCCCTTGCCGGCCGCATCCCAGCCCTCGTAAGCGATGATGAGCGGGATCTTCCTGCGGTAAAGCTCGTTTTGCAGTTCAAAAAGCCGCGACTGACACTCTTTCAGACGTTTTTTGTAGCTGACGTCGCCCAGATCAACCGAGAGATCGACCTCGCTGAGCTTTTCGGAGGGCAATGGCTTCGACGGCGAGGAAATCTCAGGCAGTATGGGGTTTATCTCCAAACCGCGCGATTTGTGTTCAAGAGCGCGCCCCATGCTCTCGATGACGGTGGAATACACGCATGCCTCTGCGCTGTCCTTTTCCTTTGCATCGACGATATGCCACGGCGCGCACACGATGTCGGTTTTTTCAAATATGCCGCACAGCGTGCGGTAGACCTTGTCGTAATTTTCGTTCTGCTTTATGTCGGATTTTCCGATGCGCCATTCGGTGGACTTGACCGACCTCAGTTTGTCGAAGCGCTTCTTCTGCTCATTCTCAGAGATGTGCAGGAAAAATTTGATTATCAGATAGCCCTCTGCGGCGAGCTGAGATTCAAAATCAATAATATCGAAAATTTTTCCATCGTTTTCGGATTTGTGGGATTTGCCCTCTTTGAATTCGAGATTTCTGTACCAGCTTCGGTCGAATATCGCGATATTGCCGGCAGAGGGGAGCTTCATCCAGTAGCGGTGCATTTCGGGGTAACGCTTTTCGGTGTCGGTCGGCTCGGTCATGGAATACACCTTGAAGCCGCGCGGGTCAAGCGACTTGAGCAGGCGCGAGATCATCGTGCCCTTGCCCGACGCGCTCCATCCCTCGAATACTATCATTACGGGTATTCCCGCCGCCTTGACTTCGCGCTGAAGCTCCGACAGGCGCATTTCCAGTCCGTCGAGCATGTCGTCGCTGATGTCGGAGCGCCCCGCGATGCATTTTTCATATATGTCAAACATATTGATTACCTCCAATCACAATCAAAAGATAAAATATATGCCATATTATACATCTTTTTATGTTAATATTCAATATAAAAATCTGTAATTATTGAAACAATTGATAAATATTGCGGTAATTAAAAAATATCAAAAAAATATTAAAAAAAGTATTGACAAATTCGGAAAAATGATTATAATTATAAAAGTCGCCGAGAGAAAGCGGCGAAAACAAATAAAAAATATTGCGGAATTGTGTAAGGGTAGCAC
>JBGUUF010000364.1:0-1917 GCA_045133435.1 Acutalibacteraceae bacterium | reverse complement strand
ATGGACTTCATCTTCGCAAAGTTCCTCATGGGTACAAACTACGACACATACACCGTGTCTATCGGTCTGTATTCTATGCTTGAGAAAGAGCGTATGTATGAGTATTTCCGTCAGTTCGCTGCCGGCTCCATTCTGGTTGCTGTTCCGATCATGGTTCTCTTCATGAGCTTGCAGAGGTATTATGTTGAGGGCGTTACCGGCGGTGCTGTTAAGGGCTAAGCTGTTCAGACGAGTTGCTCAACTCAGAGAAAATTCCAATTCAATATTAACTAAAAAAGTCGTCTGCTCCTCGGAGCGGGCGATTTTTTTGCACACTTTCTCCCCGCCCGAATATTATGTGAACAGGGGGGAATAAAAGTGAGATACCAACAACATAAAGTGAGCAAAAGTTCGGTCAGAAGAAAAATTAAGATAGCACTGCTGCTCGGGTTTGGACTTTTTATAGCGATTTGTCTCAGAATTCGACCGATACTCAAGGAAATGACGGCAGTGCAGGCGGCATACATATCAAACAAAGCGATAGACGAGGCGGCAGCCGAGGTTTTGGCTAGAAATGACATTGATTATGATGATTTAATTTCGATAAGCTTGTTGGAGGATGGTACGGTTGCCTCGATGACTTCGGATATTCAAGAGATGAATAAATTCAAAACAGAGCTTTCAAAGGAAATTCAAAATAAAATTCTTGAATATCAAGACAGAGAGGTATCAATTCCACTTGGAACTCTGACAGGAATTGATTTATTGTCGGGTCGAGGTCCGCGAATCCGCATGAAGATTGAATTGTACGGCAACGTGCTGGCGAATCTCGAAAGCAAATTTGACGACGCGGGCATAAACCAGACCCGTCATCAGATAATCTGCAATGTCAATGTGAATGTTTCCGCGATAATTCCGGGATGCTCGTCGTATACCACGGTTAACAACAGCTTCGCGGTATCCGAAACTGTACTGCTCGGAAACGTGCCAGATTCTTACACAAACGTCAACACAGTGGATGATCTCTACGATGATATAAATAATTTCCTTGACGATTGAAAATATTGAAAAATACGAGATAATGGTGTAAAATATAGTTAATATTATATTGCCCACTAAAATAAAATATTGTCAAAATATAGTCAAGGAGTTAAAATTTATGTCGGATAAAAATTCAGCCGCGGCGCGCATATCAGAGCTGCGAAAATTGATAGAGTATCACAGCAATGCATATTACAATTCAGATTCGCCCGAAATCGAGGATGACGAGTACGATGCTCTGATGCATGAGTTGCGAGATTTGGAGAAAAAATACCCGGAATTCAGTGATGAAAATTCACCCACGGTCAAGGTCGGCGGCAATGCATCGTCAAAATTCGCTTCGGTAGTGCATGAAGTTGCCATGCAGAGCCTTCAAGATGTGTTCAGCTTGGAGGAAGTACAGGAATTCTGTGAAAAATTCAGCGAATATCCAGATGTTGAGTATGTCGTGGAGCGCAAGATCGACGGACTTTCGGTTTCACTTGAATACAACAATGGTGTGCTTACTCGCGGCTCAACTCGCGGAGACGGTCGAACAGGCGAGGACATCACAGAGAATATTCTTACTATCGCTTCGATCCCGCACAAGATCAATACGACAGCAGAATTTATTGAGATTCGCGGCGAGGTGTATATGCCGCGCAAGACCTTTGCCGCGCTGAATGCGTATCAAGAGGAGAACGGCTTCAAAACCTTCAAAAATCCCCGAAACGCCGCCGCAGGCTCACTTCGTCAGAAGGATGCGGCTGTCACAGCATCGCGTTGGTTGGATATATTCGTGTTTAACGTGCAGCAGGTGAAGGGGATTGAATTCAAATCCCACTCGGAGTCGTTACAATTTTTTCAGAGCTGTGGTTTTCACGTTTAACCCGCATTTTAAGTTGCGAAAAAATTTTC
>JBGUUF010000363.1:0-3445 GCA_045133435.1 Acutalibacteraceae bacterium | reverse complement strand
GCGCATGGTCTTATTCACCCGCTTGTAGGCGAAGTCATAATTGCCTGCGCCCACGGCATGTCCGACGATTATCGTGGTAGCCATAGCCACCGATATTGAATATAAATAAGCGAAATTGCTTAATATATTGGCATAAATTTTGGTGTTGATCGCCACGATTCCGAGTGTATTGACAAAGCTCGTGACGAAAAGCTGAGATATGTTATATGAAATACTCTCACCTGCTGTCGGGATTCCCAAACGGAGCAGAGTTTTGAGCACATTCATCGGGAATGGTTTGAGATACCTTATCGAGAGGTCGCCGTCGATAAACAGCGAGAAGAGGATAAACGCAACTATCAGACCGACTATTCTGCTTATGGTGGTGGAAACAGCCACGCCGGAGGCTCCAAGACCGAGATTTTTCAGCGGTCCATAGAGGAACATGTAATTGCCGCCGACATTGAAAATATTCATGCCGAGCGAGATGACCATGCCGAAAATCGTCTTGCCGTTGCTCTGGAATATACGCGAGAACGTGTCGAGCACTGCCTGCGTAAAGATAAAGCCGCCGACTATTTTCATATAGCTCTGTGCGTCCGCCAGCATCTCATCAGGTGTATTCAGCAGGTGAAGCAGTGCGCCGCTGCCAAAGAACACCAACAGGCTGATAAACAAACTCAGCACCAGATTGAACGCGATGCACAAGGTGTATATCTGACCTATTTTTTCCTTCTTGCCCGCGCCGAGATACTGCGCTACCACTACACCGCTTGCGCTGGAGATAATGGTGAATGCGAGGGTAAGAAAGCCGAGGATCTGATTTGCGTTGCCTATAGCACCTACAGCTGTCTGATCGTAGCCGCTGAGCATGAGCGTATCGGCGTAGCCAAGGCACATCGACAGCAAAGCCTGAACAAATATAGGCCATGCCAGCTTGAATATGGATGTATTCAAAATATCGTCCGAACCGCCTTTGAGACTGTTCGCCGGGCGATTTGAAACTTTAGTCATAACAAATAGCCATCCTTTTGACCTGAATTAAAAATAATCATCAGGCGATATGAAGTGGTTGACTTCGTATCCTGTTAATATTATAATAAAACTAAGAAATAATTGCAAGTCCTATTTACCCAAATTATTGCACTATTCTGCATACTTCGACTTGATTCCCTCGATTTCACTGCATTTTTCAGATAATAACTCAAAATAACATCACAATATCGAAGATAGAAAGAATATTTTTTGTGCAATCATCCAAATAGCAGGAATGTTCTTATTGCACTATTTCGCGCAGCACTTTCACTATCCCGCGCTCCTGCTTCCACATATACATATGAATTATTGTAACCGAAAAAATTCAGATTATCAGGAGGTTTTGCAGCATGGAAACCAATTGCTCATCCGAGTATATCGAGAAAAAACAGCATGGAGATATTATGCTGCCGTTTGTAATTTACGGCACGATCATGCCGTTTCTCTACGACAGCTATCCGCTCCACTGCCACGAAGAAATGGAGATCGTTTTTGTGGACTGCGGCACATGCAGATACACCATAGCCAACGAGGATGTTGACCTGATGGAGGGCGACATTCTTGTAATGATGCCGTGGGCACTGCATTCCTTCCGGCTCGTAAACCACAGCGATTTTTTCCTTTCCAACGCCGTGCTGGCTTCTCTGAGCATGATAAATCACAGCACGGTGGACATATGCTCCTCCAAATATTTTTCCCCAATATTAAACGGCGGCTGTTCAAATTACTGCCTTATCCGCTGCACATCGCCGCACTATGACGAGTTCCGCGACATCATCAGCGAACTGATCGACGCATATTTTGTCAAAGAGCCGTTCTTTGAGATAAAACTCAAACACCTGCTCAATCTCCTGTTTTACATGCTGCTGAAATACGGATACATAAAGATTCACAACGACGCTCCCACCAAAAGCGACGCGGAAAGCGTGCGCAGTGTGATAGATTACATATCGGAGAATTACAAAAATCACATAACCCTCGACAGTCTCGCCGATCTGGTGCATCTCAGCGAAACGCGATTATCCCGCATTTTCCGCAATATCACGGGCATGTCATGCATTGATTACGTCATCGAATACCGCCTTTCCAAGGCGCTCGACATGCTGCGCTCCTCCGACATGTCGGTAATAGAGATCGCCTATGAGACCGGCTTCAACAATATTTCATACTTCAACCGCACCTTCAAAAAGCACTTCAACAAAACCCCCACCGAATATCGCAAAAAAATAAGCAACAATGTCTCCAAAAAGTAAAAACTCGCTCTGTCAACAATTGAACTGACAGAGCGAGTTTTTTGTATTGAACCCTTTTTTCTGTAAATTCTAGCTTATCTTAATTTCGCCGCCAAATCTCGAATACAGCTCCTCCAACTCCCCACGCGTTACAAAGCCGTTGGATGCGCCGTTTGCGCCGATCTTATTTGACGCGAATATCTCCGCGCGTTTCAGACATTCCACAGGATGCAGCCCCTCGGCATACATGCTCACAAACGAGCTGAACAGCGAATCTCCCGCGCCTACCGTGTTGACTACCTCGCCTACTCGCACCGCGCTGAAATCGTAAAATCTGCCCTCGTCGCGCAGATACATCAACGCGCCATTGCCGCCCTGTCCAAGCACGATGATTTTATTGCCATACCGACGCTCTATCTGCATTATAAAATCTCTAGGCTCACAGGGAAGTCCCTCATCGCTGAGGAAGAGTATGTCTGCACACGCCATGAAATCACGGTTGTACTCGTCGTCGATATTGCTCAGCACATGCACATCGGTCGCCACGGGAATGCCCGCTTGCTTTGCCTTGTGCAGCAGCGGTCTGCTGAAATTTATGTTGCAGGCAACAGCCGCCGCGTAATCCGACACCTCCACACCGCTGAAATCATATGAACGCTCTTGAATATCCTTGAGATCGCAGTATATCCTGCGCCTTCCGTCGCTGTCATACAGCACGACTGAGGCGGGCGTCTGCTCCATGCATCTCACCGCATGTTCACAGTTAACTCCCGAATCCTTCAGCGCGGCAATCGCAAGGTCGCCCGCTGAGTCGCCGCCAAGCATCGTCGCCATGTCAACCGAATTTCCAAGCGTGGCAAGGCTCTTGACGACATTATACCCGACCCCCGAGACTGCGGAATTCACTCCGAAAAAGTTGTAATCAATCGGCGCGTATTCGACAGGAAATCCCCTGACGCCACACGTCGTTTCCAGATTGATAAGTCCCGACACCAATATCTTGCTCATAGTTGATTCCTCCTGAAAATTATTATTCATGTTCTGCGGCATACCGCAGGAATTCCTCTGTTTTAGACCAATATTTTATTCCCCATTTTTCAAAATTCCACTGCTCGCAGTAGTCGTTGAATTCGTAATCAATGTAATACAATACGCTCTCGCGAACGATAAAATTAGTCGGAAAATAATCTATATTCATT
>JBGUUF010000362.1:0-1319 GCA_045133435.1 Acutalibacteraceae bacterium | reverse complement strand
CCTGGTCCGCCTGTGCCGATTCCGTCAGGGCAGCCACCCTGAATCATGAAACCTCTGATAACGCGGTGGAAAATTAAACCGTCATAGAAATTCTTGTTAATTAAGCTGATAAAATTATTTACTGTATTTGGGGCGATTTCCGGATATAATTCCGCTTTGATAATGCCGCCGTTTTCCATTTCGATAGTTACTACTGGATTTTGTGCCATTGATAGTTACCGTCCTTGTAAAAAAATTGCATCAGAAATTTCCTATGCTGAATAATATTGTACCACATAATATTTTTTGTGTATGTACGATATATTAATATTGCGATAAATTTTAAATTTGTATTGATTGATATTTATTTGTTTGTTTTATGGAGGATCATATGTCTAAGAAGGATAAAAAGAAAAACAGAAGTGCGCGTTTCAGTATAAAAATGCGCGGTTTGACCGACGTTATCAAGCAGCATAAATGGACGTTTGCGGTCTACATAGTTCTCCGCGCCTTTGTGATACTCGCGCTGATAATCTCATGTATCCGCGGCAATTATGAAAATGCGTTCGTCTGCGTGCTGTCGCTGATATTGTTTCTCGCCCCGGCGTTTATTACAGCGAATTTCGGCATAGAATTTCCGTCCACGATGGAGATAATTGTGTTGCTGTTCATCTTTGCCGCCGAGATATTGGGTGAGATACAGTGCTATTATCTGATATTCCCTTACTGGGATGTCATGCTGCACACACTGAACGGATTCTTGTGCGCTGCATGCGGCTTTGGACTGGTAGATATTCTGAACAAAAATCCAAAGGTGAAGTTCAATCTGTCGCCATTTTTCCTCGCGATGACCGCATTTTGTTTCTCGATGACGATAGGCGTGCTGTGGGAATTCTTTGAATTCGGCTGCGATGCCATACTGCATAAGGACACTCAGAAGGACACTATAATCCATGTGCTCACATCGGTCGAGCTGAATCCCAACGGCAGCAATACACCCGTGACGATCGAAAATATCAGCGAGGTGACAGTCAACGGTCAGGAACTGGGTATCGGCGGCTATATCGACATCGGTCTGATAGACACAATGCAGGATTTGTTTGTGAATTTCATAGGCGCGGCAGTGTTCAGCGTTATCGGATTTTTCTATGTCAAATCGCGCGGCAAGGGCAAGTTCGTGCGCCGATTTATCCCTACGCTTGCGAAGAAATACCAGATAGATGATGAGTTCTTTGTCTGTGATAATGATGACGAGGCGGATCTAGGAGATGATTCCTGCGAAGAAAACGACGATGATACGCAGGCTGAAGTCTGACAATTAAATTTAATTTGTTGGTCTA
>JBGUUF010000361.1:0-10571 GCA_045133435.1 Acutalibacteraceae bacterium | reverse complement strand
CCCAAAGGCTTGCGCATGATGTAACAAATTAAAGGTGGAACGAATTATGTATAAAATCATGATAGTGGAGGACGACGAAACTATCGCCTCCGCGCTAAACAGGCAGTTTACCGCATGGGGAATGCAGGCTCACTGTCCGTCCGATCTGCGGAACGTCACGGCGGAATTCAAGGAATTTTCGCCCCATATCGTGCTGATGGACGTGTCTCTCCCCTTCTTCAACGGCTTCCACTGGTGCAGTGAGATCCGCAAAATCTCGAAAGTGCCCATCATATTCATATCCTCGGTCGATGACAACATGAGCATGATCATGGCGATGAACATGGGCGGCGACGATTATGTTACCAAGCCGTTCGACATCAATGTGCTCAATGCCAAGGTGCAGGCTCTGCTCCGTCGAACCTACGACTTCGCCGAAAGCTCGGACTATCTGGAGGCGGGCGGAGTTATGCTCAATCTCGCTGACGCTACGGCTGAATTCAACGGCGAAAAAATCGACCTCACCAAGAATGAATACCGCATTTTGCAGATTCTTTTTGAAAGCAAGGGCAGGGCGGTCAGCCGCGATTCTTTGATGGACCGTCTGTGGAAAACCGACATTTTCGTGGACGAAAATACCCTCAACGTAAACATCAACCGACTGCGCCGCAAGCTCGCGGAATACGGCGTGGAAAATCTTATCACCACCAAAAAGGGCATCGGCTACATGGTGAACTGAGGAGGTGCGGCGAATGCACGAGAACAATTTTAAGCTGCTCGGAATTTTCATACTGGAAAAGCTCCCACGCCTCGGGATTCAGATTTTTTATGCGTTGGTGTTCGTCGTGGTGCTGTATCTCTGCGGAGCACCGCTGCACGGGATAGTCTATGCGGCAATAATCTGCGGCGTGGTGGAGTTTTTTGTCCAGCTCGCAAATTTTTTCAAATTCCGCAGCACCCACATCGAGCTTATCTCGCAGACTAAGCGCATCAGCACATCCTGCGACGGTCTGCCCGAGCCGCATGGCTTGGTAGCTCAGGATTACGACGAGTTACTGCGGAGCTTAGGCGACGAACGGAGAAAAATTATTTCACAGCACGACCGCGAAAAATCCGACATGATAGACTACTACACCACATGGGCGCATCAGATAAAGACCCCAATCGCCGCGATGAATCTTATCCTGCAGGGCGATGACAGCTCGCTCAGCCGCGAGATAGGCGCGGAGCTTTTTCGCATCGAGCAATACGCAGACATGGTGCTTGCCTACCTGCGCATGGGCAGTCAGTCCACTGATTATGTGATAAAAAAATACAGTCTCGACGGCATTGTCAAGCAGGCTGTGCGAAAATACGCGCCGCTTTTCATCCGCAAAAAAATCTCGCTTGATCTCGAGCAAATTGACGCGGCGGTCATCACCGACGAAAAATGGCTTTGCTTTGTTACGGAACAAATTCTCTCCAATGCCATCAAATACACCCGCTCGGGGAGTATCTCCATCCGCGCCGAGGTCAAGGATTCTGTCACCGCACTCGTCGTGAGCGATACCGGCATAGGCATCGCCGCCGAGGACCTGCCGCGAGTATTCGACAACGGCTTCACCGGCTGCAACGGTCGCAGAGACAAAAAGGCGACCGGTATCGGGCTGTATCTCTCCAAAAAAATTCTCGACAAGCTGGGGCACAAAATCTCAATCCGATCCGACCCCGACATAGGAACTACCGTGCGAATCGAATTCCCCGTCGAAAAAAATATACTAGACTAAAAACCACCTGCGATATTCAAAAAGTGAGTATCGCAGGTGGTTTTTAAGCTTCGGTTTTATTTTTAAATATAATGTTTTTTTGCATGAAATAATTCACAAAGAACAGCGCGGTGTCTACTATCGCTTTTAGAATTACCTCGCCCCATCCCAGCCAATTGAACAGCCATGTGACTGCGTAGGCGGAAATGAACATCTGGATCACAACCAATATGTAATATTTGATTGCGGACGAAATCAAACTGCCCTTTTTGTGGAATACCACGTTTTTATTTATCAGGAAATTGGCTATCGACGAGATAACACGCGCGATTATCGTGGCTACCAGAATTCTGTCAACCAGCGTTTCGGGGAGTATCACACTGATGAAAAGCTGGAACAGCAGCAGGTCAAGTACTGTACACGACACCGATGTGAATGCAAACGACAAAAAGCCTTTAAATATCAGCCAGTAAATTTTCACAGAATCCACCACAGGGCGGAAATGCGAACTGCTGTTTTCGTCTATATAAACAGTTTCGATAGGAACCTCAAATATCTCGATTTTCTGCTTGCGGCACTCTATCAGCATGTTCATTTCATATTCAAATCGCTCGCCGCTGACTTGAAGCATCTTCGGCACTATCTTCAGCGAAATTCCGCGCAGACCCGTCTGAGTGTCCATCAGCTTCTGTCCAAACATCAGCGCAAAAACCTGCGAGGTCAGCTTGTTGCCGAAGGACGAGCGCGCGGGGATATTGCCTGAATTGAAATCGCGCGAACCCAGCACCAGCCTGTCGTCCTTTTCTTCAAGAGCACGGGCGACGTTGATGGTGTCGGCGAGACGGTGCTGACCGTCGGCATCTCCTGTGACTATTCCCGTGCAATCGGGGAAATTCGTCAGAACATACTCCATGCCTGTTTTGAGTGCGCGACCCTTGCCTTTGTTGACCTCGTGAGAAATCACAGTACATTTTTGATAACTTTTCAAGCGCTCAAATATATCGTTGTATTCCTCAGAGCTGCCGTCGTTGATTATCAGAATATGCCTGAAATCCTCCTTGGACAGCGCATCAACATAATTGACGAGCTTCTCGTCGGGATTCAGCGACGGTATCATTATAATAATATTCATCAAAGCAAAACCTCACTCTTCATCCAGCTTGAGCACTGCCATAAAGGCTTCCTGCGGCACCTCCACCGAACCAAGCTGGCGCATTCTCTTTTTGCCTTCCTTCTGCTTTTCAAGCAGCTTCTTTTTACGGGTGATGTCGCCGCCGTAACACTTGGCAAGCACGTCTTTGCGCATAGCCTTGACTGTCTCGCGGGCAATTATTTTGCCGCCCACTGCCGCCTGTATCGGCACCTCGAAAAGCTGACGCGGAATGTGTTCCTTGAGCTTCGCGGTCATCTTGCGCGCGCGGGTGTATGCCTTGTCGGTGTGGACGATGAATGAGAGCGCGTCCACCACATCGCCGTTGAGCATCATATCCAGCTTGACCAGATTGGAACGCTGATAGCCCGCCGGCTCGTAGTCAAATGATGCATAACCCTTGGTGCGGCTCTTGAGTGCGTCGAAGAAATCATAAACTATTTCATTGAGCGGGAGTTCATAGTGAATATCCACGCGGTCGGTGTCGATGTAATTCATGCCTTTAAACACGCCGCGTCTGTCCTGACAAAGCTCCATGATATTGCCGACGTAATCAGTCGGTGAATAGATGTGTGCGTTGCAGATAGGCTCTTCGGCATAGTTTATCTGCGACGGGTCTGGATAATTTGTCGGATTGTCGATGTAGGTGACATTTCCGTCTGTGCCAACGATTTTGTAAATAACGCTGGGGGCGGTGGTGATGAGGTCGAGATTGTATTCGCGCTCCAAACGCTCCTGGATTATCTCCATGTGGAGCAGTCCGAGGAAGCCGCAGCGGAAGCCGAAGCCAAGTGCGACGGAAGTCTCCGGCTCAAACGAAAGCGACGCGTCATTGAGCTGGAGCTTTTCGAGAGCCTCGCGCAGATCGCCGTATTTTGCGCCGTCTGCCGGATAAATGCCGCAGAATACCATCGGATTGACCTTGCGGAATCCGGGAAGCGGTTCAGCGGCAGGAGCGGCCGCATTAGTGACAGTATCGCCCACCATAGCTTCGGAAACGGTCTTGATAGAGGCGGCGATGTATCCCACCTCGCCCGCCGCAAGCTCGTCGGTCGGCTCAAGGGTGGTCGTACGCATATAACCGCATTCCACCACAGTGAATTCCGCGCCTGTGCTCATCATGCGGATAGTGTCGCCGCTCTTTATCCTGCCCGACATAAGGCGGACATAGACGATAACGCCCTTGTAGCTGTCGTAGTAGCTGTCAAATATCAGTGCCTTGAGCGGGGCTTCGCGGTCGCAATTCGGCGCGGGAATATCGGTCACTATCTTCTCAAGCACAGCTTCGATGTTCAAGCCGACCTTCGCCGAAATCTGCGGAGCGTCCTCGGCGGGGATGCCGATTATGTCCTCGACCTCGTGGATAACTCTCTCGGGGTCGGCAGAGGGCAGGTCGATCTTATTGATGACGGGAACAACTTCAAGTCCCGCATCCACAGCGAGATAGGTGTTTGCCAGCGTCTGAGCCTCAATGCCCTGACTCGCGTCAACCACTAGGATTGCACCCTCGCAGGCGGCGAGAGAGCGCGACACCTCATAGTTAAAGTCAACGTGGCCGGGGGTGTCGATAAGATTGAATGTGTATATTTCGCCGTCGTCTGCTTTGTAATTTATGGTGACGGCGTGAGATTTTATGGTAATTCCGCGTTCGCGCTCAAGGTCCATGTTGTCAAGGATCTGATCCTCCATCTCGCGCTTGCTGACGGCATAGGTCTTTTCCAAAATTCTGTCGGCAAGAGTGCTCTTGCCGTGGTCTATATGAGCAATAATGCTGAAATTGCGGATTTTATCTTGTGATGCTGACAATTTTTTACACCTCAGTTGATTTATTTATAATTAAAAAACTTATCTGCGTCGTTTCTTTCGCTTTTCGCGGCTTTCCTTCTGCTTTTTTCCGTATATTCCAAGCAAAAAAAATATCGCGGCTATGACAATATCCAAAATTATGAGCAGGACATAATCCCCCGCCTGTGCGCCGGGTCTGACGCATTTTATTATTATCTGTATCACCGCAAGCGCGGCAAATGCGGCTCCGAATCCGAAACAGTACGACGTTCTCTCGGACAGCTTCTGCGACTCAAGCCACTTGTCTATTTTATCCAACATTTCGTTCCCTCCGCTGAGATCAATATTTTTTCAGATTGCGGTAATATTTATCCGGCAGAAGCCTGTTGCCCGAGCGCAGAGAAGAACCTCCTGCGCTGTAGCGTCTGCGCGAGCCGGGAGATGCATTCAGCTTTGGCGTGCGGCTGCGGATGATTACCGAGAACACATAAACGATCGCCAAAATTATGATGACCCAGCCTATAAGTCCCATCAAAATCGAGGTCGCATTGTTATCGCTGCGGCTCTCGGCATATGCAATGAGCATCGGGTCATCGGTCGAGGAAAAAAGGTCGATGTCCTCATCCTCGTCCTCGTCCTCCGTCACAATGCCGCCGCCTTCCGGCTCGGTGTCACTGTTCTCAGAAACCGTATCAGAGGAAACATCCTCCGCTTCGCCGACGGTAAGCTCAAATTTCGCCACCTTCACGCCCTTGGAAGAATCAACCGTCGCGGTTATAGTGACAACGCCCTTTTTCAGTCCGACGACCTTTACTGCGCGGTTGTCGATATATGTAGCCGACGCTATCTTGGGGTCGGAGGATTCAAATTCGGTGTAATATGAATAGCCCATGTCCTTGATCGAGAGATAGAGCACGGTGGATTTACCCACCGAAACGCGCTTGGCATTTGACGCGGAAAATGTGACCGTGCCGAGCGTTTCCTGAGAATTTGATTCAACGCTGACGACCGGCACGTCGGCATCGGGGTCGGACGATACAGTGGACGACGTGCCCGTGGCAAACGCACCGAAATTCAAAAAGCAGACTGCCGCCGACAGTATGCACAAAAACGCTGTTATTTTCTTTATATTAAATCGAGACATATATAAATCCCCTCCGTCACACGGCATAAAGCAATAACCTCAAGTCATTCCAAATCATTATATCAAATAAACCGCTCTATTGCAAGCGATTTAATTGTGTATTATTGTTAATAATGTATAAAACTTATTTTTTTGCCGATAATACACACGAAATATGTTTGTCAGAATTTAGGAGGAATGCGATGATGTCAACAGGAACGAACGGGATCAGGCAGGAATGTTCGCGCAGATACACCTTACTGTTGCGGATATACATTTTCATGCTGGCATTCGTCGCGGCATGTGCGGCGATCATCCTGGCAATCGACGGAATTACGGCGGGCGTGGGGATCGCGGCGGCAGTCTGCGCGGTACTGTGCCTGACGGCGGCGGCTGTTCCGCTGTGCAGCGGCAGGATAAGCTACACCCGCTCGGGCGGACGTCTGCGTATCGAGCGAGGATTGCTGGTGCGTAAAATCATCATAATCGGGCGGGATGAAATCAAATTCTCTGAAATTTCCCGCAGTCTTTTAGAGCGCAAGCTGGGCATATGCACCGTGACCTTCGTCACAGGCGGCGGAAACGTGCGGCTCAGAGGCATCGACTTCGCCGACGGACAGCGGCTGAATTATCTTTTCGGCGGAGGTGCGGCGGAATAATGGAAACTACACACTGCATTCAGGGCAAGCCGCACCGCCTTGAAATGCTCTCTCCCCTGCTGGCTCTGCCGTGGCTCATACCGATATTCTCGCCGAGCTTCGGGCGGCGGGACATGACCTCGATCGCAGTATCATGCGCTGCGGCGACTGTTTTTTCAATCGCGATTTTGGCGGTATCTATAAGGCGCACTGTAGGCAGGTCGTGGAAGGTCGAGGGCAGTATGCTGCATTTCACACGCGGCATCTCGGATAAACGTGACATGACGCTTCGATTGGACAGAATCTCCTCATCGGAAATAGCCGACAATCCCCTATACTCGCTGTTCGGCGGCACACGGGTGCGGCTGTATTCCGGCGCGTCACCCAAGCCTGTATTCTCCATGATAATGCCAAAAAAACAGGCGGCTGAGCTGATAAACCTCACTGCGACAACATTCGGTGCACAGAAATCAGTCAAGCCACGCTATCTCATCCCGAAAAAATATTCCGCACTGCTCTCAGCAATCACCTCGCGGGAAACTCTGATACCGCTTTTCGCCTCGGCAATGCTCTGCTTACTAGGCTGGGGCAAAATCGAATTATACATCACCGCCGCCGCACTTTGGCTGTTTGCACTGCTTCACACCGCACTCTCCACGCTTTCGGAATGCCGCATGTCGGTCTGCCATGTGAATTCCGGCTACGCTATACAGACGGGATTTTTCGGCGGTCACAGAATATTCATCCCCGACCGCGCGATAATCGGCATGATAGAGACACGCAATCCGATTGCGGCATTGTGCGGCGCGGGCAAACTTCAACTGCTGTGTGCGGGAGGTCGGCGCATAACCTGCATCGGCTGGTATGACGGCGGCAATTCCGAACAGGCGGCTTGCAGGATGATAGGCTGTGTCGGCAAGAGCTTTGCCCGCATATCCGACCGCGCCGCAATAAAAAAGGACTGTTACAGACAAATCGCGCTATGTGCGGTATTCTCGGCGCTCGCGTGGCGCATTACGGCGGCTCTTCCCCAAGATTTTCGGGCGGCAGTGATAGTAGGTTTAATATTGATAACGGCGGTAATGCTCCTGCATTCAGTCACCCAAATACACTGTGCCGACGAGCTGGGCGTGAGCTTGGCAAACGGTTCGGTGCGTGCAGGCGGCATGAATATGATGATGTGCAAGAGCATGACACTGCACCTCGGGCAAGTCGCCATTGTGAAAATACACAGAAATTTTTCCGACAGACTGCGCGGCACCTGCACCGCCGAGATAATCCCAAAAGGTCGTGAGCGCGGGGTGAAATGCCGCTTTCTCCCCTACGAGAGATTCCTCGCCGCATGCGACAGGATAATTTGATGAATAATATGTGATGTATCAAAAAGGCTATTGACATGTGATTATAATGATATTATAATTAACAGCGTAAATATATAACATTGTTAAACGTTAACCGTGTTATTATTTTACGCTGTTAATTTTTCTTCCGTATCAAATGACGGCTGAAAACCGAGAGGAGATGAACACTATGCACAAGGATATTTACGGACCTGAAGGGAAACTCTTTCAAATGCTTCACCGCATGCAGACGCTCAAGCTCTCACGGCTGTTTGACAATCTGACACACATGGAATTTATCACGCTGTGTACGCTGGAAAGGTTTGAAAAGGAAAAACAGACCGACCGAATGAAAATTTCAGAGATAGCCAGATTCACAAATGTCTGTTCCTCTGCGGCTTCACGCACATTAAACGGACTTGAAAAAAAGGGCTTCATAATGCGTACTACCGACAGTGCCGACCGCCGCAACATCTACGCCCAACTCACTGAGCAGGGGCAGGAGGTACTGACGGAATGCAAAAAAACTATGGACGGATTTATGGAGAGTGTATTCGACAAAGTCGGCGAGGATAACATGAACCAATTTTTGGATATTCTCGAACTGATTTATGCCGTATCGTCTGATGAACTTAAAATCCGTACAAATTCAAAGGAGTGATTGATTGATGGGAAAAATTTTTAAAAACATGCTCCCCTACTGGAAGTCTGTTGTCGTAATTCTCGTACTGCTGATAGGTCAGGCGTGGTGCGACCTCGCACTGCCGCAGTACACCTCGGACATTATCGACGTAGGTATCCAGAACAGCGGTATCGAGCATATCATGCCAGAAAAAATTACAGCGGAGGAGTATTCGCTGGCTCAGATAGTCATGACCGATGAGGAAAAGTCCAAATGGCAGTCGGTCTATGACAAGGACGGCGAATATTATTCGCTCAACGTGACAAAAGACAAGGAACTCGATGAGCTGGACGACAGTTTCATCCTGCCGACCATGATGAACTACCAGCTTTCGATGGTGGAGGAGGCTTCTTTCAAGCAGACCATCGCCGCGCAGTCGGGCATGTCTCAGGAGACAATAGACAGCATGACCATCGAGCAGATCGGTGAGATGATGCAGGTCGAGCTAAAGCCATTCACACGCGAAGTCGAAAACGATGATGGCGAGACTGTCGAGGTGACATGCGTTGACATCCGCCCGATACTCGGCGCAATGCTTAAAGGCGGCAGGATAAGCGAAAGCGATATTCTCGCCATGCGCGACAGCCTTGCCGATACAGTGGACACTATGGGCAGTCAGCTCATGAAATCCACAGGCATCGCCTATGCGGCGGCATGCGACAAGGCGGCGGGCATCGACATAGAACAGACTCAGAAATCCTACCTGTGGGCTTCGGGCGCGAGAATGCTCGGTGTTGCCCTGCTCATGGGCGTGATTTCGATAGGCATTGGCTTCGTCGCCTCCAAGGTCGGCGCAGGCGTAGGCCGCGACCTCAGACGCAAGACCTTTGACCGCGTAATAAGCTTCTCGGGCGCTGAGATGGACAAATTCTCCACCGCCTCGCTCATCACCCGAAGCACCAACGACATCCAGCAGATCCAGATGGTGACAGCTGTGTTCCTGCGTATGCTGCTCTACGCCCCGATACTCGGCATCGGCGGCATTTTCAAGGTATCACAGACAGGCGCGGGCATGGGTTATATCATTGTGATCGCAGTAGCCGCAATATTGGTAGTCGTCATGGCACTTATGGTCATCGCAATGCCGAAATTCAAGCTCATGCAGAAGCTGGTGGACGCGCTGAATCTGGTATCCCGCGAGATTCTCACAGGTATCTCGGTAATCCGCGCATTCGGTCGCGAAAAGCAGGAGGAACAGCGCTTTGAGAAGGCAAATAAGGACCTTACCTCAACAATGCTCTTCACCAACCGCGTTATGACCTTTATGGCTCCGATCATGACCATACTTATGAACGGTCTTTCGGTGCTTATCGTATGGGTCGCGGCACACAAGATAGACGAAGGCACCATGCAGGTGGGCGCAATGACGGCATTTATCACCTACACGATGCAGATAGTCATGTCGTTCCTTATGATAACCATGATGTCGATAATGCTCCCTCGCGCGGCTGTTGCTGCTGAGAGAATCGACGAGGTGCTCAAGACGGATTCCTCCGTGCTCGACCCGAAAAATCCCAAGGCACTCAAAGCAAACAAGGGCGTTGTCAAGTTTGAAAACGTCAGCTTCCACTATCCCGGCGCTGAGGACGATGTGCTCCACAATATCAATTTCACCGCAAATCCCGGTCAGACCACCGCTATCATCGGCTCGACGGGCAGCGGCAAATCCACACTTATCAACCTTATCCCCCGCTTGTACGATGTTACAGAGGGCAGGATCACAGTCGGCGGCGAAGATGTGCGCGACCTGAAATTGCAGGAGCTTCGCGACGACATAGGCTTTGTCCCGCAGAAAGGCGTGCTCTTCTCGGGCACTATCGCCTCGAATCTCCGCTTCGGCAATGAGAACGCCACTTACGAAGAAATAGCTCACGCCGCGTCTATCGCTCAGGCGACAGACTTCATCGAAGAAAAGCCCGAAAAGTACGACAGTCCCATTGCACAGGGCGGCACGAATGTATCGGGCGGTCAGAAACAGCGTCTGACCATCGCCCGAGCCATTGCAAAAAATCCCAACGTATTTATATTTGACGACAGCTTTTCGGCTCTCGACCTCAAGACTGACGCGGCTCTCCGCAAGGCGTTAAATGAAGAGGTCAAGGACAGCACTGTTATCATCGTCGCGCAGA